>JAZLJW010000140.1:0-5538 GCA_045597345.1 Treponemataceae bacterium | reverse complement strand
ACTCAACGCACAGGGACAGGCTAACAACCCACTGGTTATGAAAGAATGGCTGGTTGGTACCTACATCATTCAGAAAGCATGGACTGAAACCCTGAGAGCACGCACCAATGGTGATGCTATTGCCATGCAGCAGGATAAAGCTCTGGATTCAGTTGGTTCAGGTCCATACAAACGCTATTTCGATGACGACCAGCGCATCATCCTGATCCGCGATGAAAACTACTGGGGACAGGACAAATCAATGTGGGGCAAACTGCCAGCTCCTAAATACATCGGTCACGCATTCTATGCAGACAATGCTGCTTCACAGGTAGCTTTTGCACAGGGTGAAATTGACGTTAACCAGCAGTTCCTGGCAAACGTTCAGGATATGTGGGAAAAACAGGGTCTGCCTATTTCTACCTACTATGATGAACCACCATACGGTCTGTGTGTAACCATGCCTACTGCTTACTTCAACATGGCTTCTCCAGGACTTGACAACGCAAACGTACGTAAAGCAATTGCCATGGCAGTTGACTACGACGCAATCAACGTAAACGCAATGACCGGTCAGTCTCCAACCTTCGCTGCAGTTCCACGTTCAACCATGAACCCAACTGACGGTGAACAGGCTCTGTATGACAAAGCTGCTATTGCTAAAAAAGGTCTCCAGTGGGTTGGAAACGACATCGCTGGTGCAAACGCACTGCTGGATGCTGCTGGTATCAAAGATACCGATGGTGACGGATGGCGCGAACTGAACGGTAAAAAACTGCAGTACCAGGCTGTATGTCCTAACGGATGGACCGACTGGCAGGCTTCTATGGAAATCGTAGCTGCTGCAGGTAAAAAGATTGGTATTGAAATTACCACTCTGTTCCCAGAAGCAAACACCTACATGACCACCATGACTTCTGCAAACCAGAAAGACTATGACATCTTCATGTGGAACCCACCAGCTTCTTCTCCATCACAGCCATGGGGTCGCGTACGTTCATTCATGTCTTCTGAATGGATTGGTATGGACAACAACTGGAACGGTAACTGGGGTAACTGGAAGAACGCTCGTGCTGACGAAATCATCAAACTGATTCCACACGAAACTGATGCTGCTAAACTGAAGGCTCTGTATACCGAAGCTAACGAAATTTACCTGACTGAAGTACCTTCATTTGCACTGATGTATCGTCCTTCAGTATTCCATGCTGTAAACGAATCAGTATGGACCAACTACCCAACCGGTGAAGACGGACGTGGTATTCCACCACTTGACTGTACTGACGGTTACGGTATTGCTGCTCTGTACGACCTGAAACTGGTTAAATAAGGTTAGTTAACCTAAGCACCGCTCAGCCCTATGCCGGGCGGTGCTTTTTTTGTACTGCTGCTTTTAATACAAAATATTCAAGGGGGAATCGGTATGAATAAAGGATACCGAAAATACTTCGGCAAAAAACTGTTCTGGTTTTTCATTACACTTATTGTTGCTGTAATCCTGAACTTTGTTTTGCCCCGCCTGCTGCCAGGAGATCCTGTTGCAGGTATTGTTTCTAAGAGTGCCGGTGGTCTTACCGACGCAAACGCTGCAAAAGCGATGTATGATTCTTATGCTGAACAGTTTGGTGTAAACAAACCAATGATTCAGCAGTTTTTTGCCTTTGTAAAAAATGCTCTCCACGGAGATTTCGGTAAATCATTTACCCAGTATCCCCGTCCTGTATCTGACATTATCGCCAGCTCCATCTGGTGGACCATTTGTCTGCAGTTCCCAGCCATCATCGTAGGATGGATTCTGGGTAACATTCTTGGAGCTATCGCTGCATATATCCGTAAGGGATTTGATAAAGTCCTGATGCCTCTCATGCTGTTCATCTCTGGTGTTCCAGCATTCGGTATGGCTATCATTCTGCTTTCAATTTTTGCCATCAGTCTTCATTGGGCTCCAACAGCCGGAGGTTATGCCTTTGACCTGTTGCCGCAGTTCTCATGGCAATTCATGAAATCTGTTATTTCACACTACCAGCTGCCGTTCTGGTCAATCGTACTTATCATGGTTGGGGGACAGGCAATCGGTATGCGTTCCATGTCAATCTACGAATTGAATGCTGACTACGTAAAGTACAGCCGCTTCCTGGGTATCAAGGACAGCACCATTGTACGTTACGTATTCCGCAACGCCATGCTGCCACAGATCACCGGTCTTGCATTAAGTATCGGTACCATGGTTGGTGGTGCACTGGTAGCAGAAACCGTATTCAGTTATCCAGGTATGGGTTCAGCAATGATGAAAGCCGTAGTTGGTTCTGACTATCCACTGCTTTCTGCATGTACCCTCATTATTACCATTATGGTACTGCTTGCAACTCTGATCATTGATATCGTATATGGATTCATTGATCCTCGCGTTAAAGCAGCTCAGTTTGATTAAGGAGAATCACCATGGGAAACACCATAAAACAACTTTTTCATTCAGGTAAATTTGTAACAGGATTCTCCATTATGGCCGTAATCATTGTCATGATGATTATCTACCCATTATTCAACCCGGGAAATCCACTGGAAATGATTGGTCTTGGTTCAATGCAGCCGCCAGGAACCTATGTATCACTGTTTGATTCAATAAATGCTGAATCAACAATCTTCAAGCTGCCTGGTGCTGACGAACGCCGCGTAGCAAACGTACTTTCTGATGAAGATAAAGTAAGTATTTCGACTTATCTTCTTGATCAGGGCGTTCCTTCAAACCAGATCGACCTTGATGATGCTGCATCCCTTATTACAGACTGGTTCAAATACTATGATCCAGCAAAAACACTGGAATATACTAAAGCAAAACGCAACTATTACAGTCGTTTGAATTCAAAACTGATAGTTGCAAAACGTGTTTCTGACATGACTGTTACCCAGCCTGACGCTGAATCAGGAGAACCTGTTACCGTACGTACCGTAAACACCACTGACTACGTAAACGTAAAAAAAGTGGCTAACAGCGTTCACCTGCCACTGGGTACTGACAACTTTGGCCGTGACGTTCTTAAAGAACTGGTAAGTGCCTGCGGTACTTCACTGCTCATGGGTCTCGTTGCAGGAACCATCGCAACACTTCTTGGTCTGACCTTAGGCTTACTTTCAGGATATGTTGGCGGAATCGTTGATGATATCATTATCTTCATCACCAATATCTTTACGGTAATTCCAGGCTTTGTACTGCTGATGCTCATCAGTTACTCAATCGGTCAGGAAAAACGCGGTGCCATGACTGTAGCACTGGTTATCGGTCTTACCTCTTGGACCTGGACCACCCGTTCAGTACGTTCACAGGTTATCTCACTGCGTAACCGCGATCATGTAAACCTGTCAAAACTGTCTGGTCACAGTCTGCCACGAATCCTTATGCAGGATATTCTGCCCTACATTGCTTCATATGTAGTAATGGCATTCATTCTGCAGATTTCAAGCGCAATTCTGGCTGAAGCGCAGCTTTCAATGCTCGGTATGGGTCCAAAAACCACCGAACGTCCAACCCTCGGCCTGATGATGAACTGGGCAATGCTCTATGCAGCTCATCTGAACGGTTACTGGTGGGCTTACTTCCCGGTACTGCTGACCATTGCGCTTATCTCGTTCTCTTTGAACCTGATGAACACCGGTATGGACCAGGTATTCAACCCTGCTCTGCGTGACTAATTATTGAGGAACTGAAAATGGCTAAAACAATGCTTGAGGTTAATGACCTCACGACAAAATACATTACCCGTTTTGGAGAAGACGTATACGCTGTAGACCATGTTTCTCTGAAAATTGAAGAAGGTAAATCACTGGGTATTGCCGGTGAATCAGGCTGTGGTAAATCTACTCTGGCCTTAAGCCTTATGGGTTACTACTTTGCACCACTGCACTACCAGAGTGGTGACATCATCGTTGATGGAACAAACATCAGCGGTATGGATCCTGATGATGTACGCAAAAACATTCTGGGTACAGAAATTGCCTACATTCCACAGGCTGCAATGAATGCCCTGAACCCAACCCAGAAAATCATCAGCTTTATTACTGACGTAATTCATGCTCATGATCCTAAAAAAGACAAGAAAGAAATCCGCGAAATGGCAGAAGACCGGTTCAACGTATTGGGTCTTCCTCCTGAAGTTCTTGACCGTCATGCCGTAGAACTTTCCGGTGGTATGAAACAGCGTACTGTAATTGCCTGTTCTACCATCCTTTCACCAAAAGTTCTTATCGCAGATGAACCTTCATCAGCATTGGACGTAACCAGTCAGAAAATGGTTATTGCCATGCTCCGCGGGATGCTTGAAAAAGGCATGGTAAAATCCATGATCTTCATTACCCATGAGCTTCCACTGCTGTACAACGTAACCGATGACATTATGGTTATGTATGCCGGACAGATTATTGAAGGTGGTAGTGCAAAAGAAATGGTATTTGATCCTGTTCACCCCTACTCAAAAGCTCTTATGGGATCAATCATCGTACCGGAAAGCGGTACCCGTAACGTAAAACTGACTGCCCTGCCAGGAACTCCACCAAACCTGAAGCGTCCACCGGCAGGCTGCCGCTTTGCAGACCGCTGTAAATATGCAACAGAAGAATGCCGCCTGCGAGCTCCAGTCATCACCAAGTTCGGTGAAGGTCGGCAGCATCGTTGCCGCTTTGATGTAGAAACCTTAAAGGAGATGTACAGCCATGAGTGATAAAATTGATGTTAAAGACCGCCCGCTGGTATTCTCCGGCCGTGGGGTAACCCGCGTATTCGGTAGCGGTGCCAAAGCCAATGTTGCCGTAGACCATGTAGACTTTGACTTTCATGAAGGGGAACTGGTAACCATCGTAGGTGAATCAGGATCAGGTAAAACAACTCTGTCTAAGATGCTGCTGGGCCTCTTGCCGGTAACGGAAGGCGAAATTTCGTTCATGGGACAGCCACGCGATATTTCAAACAGAAAGAAACAGAAGGAATACTGGACCAACATTCAGGCAATTTTCCAGGATCCGTTCTCAAGCTATAACATCTTCAACAAGATTGATACGGTTCTTTTGGACTGTATCAATATGCGTGGCGGTAAAAACCTGCCTAAAGAAGAAAAAGAACGCTTGATGACTGAAGCCTGTTCCTTTGTAAACCTGAAGTATGCAGAGCTTACCAACAAGTATCCCTTTGAGCTTTCCGGTGGACAGATGCAGCGCCTTATGATTGCCCGCATTTTCCTGTTGAAACCGAAAATTCTGCTGGCAGATGAAGCAACATCAATGGTTGACGCCAGTTCACGCTCTACCATTCTTGATATGCTGCTGAAACTTCGCGATGAAACCGGTATGACCGTTATCTTTATTACCCATGATATTGGTCTTGCCTATTATATTTCTGACAGTGTTTACATCATGGAACACGGAAAGTTTGTTGAGCACGGCTCTGCAGATGATGTTATCCTTCATCCACAGGCTGAGTACACCAAACGCCTGATCAGTGACGTTCCAAAAATCCATGAACCATGGGATTTAAGTGAATACGCACTGAAACAAGTCGGATCGTAGCCA
>JAZLJW010000139.1:0-6780 GCA_045597345.1 Treponemataceae bacterium | reverse complement strand
CAACGGTTTTTGGAATTCACTGTTTGTTCAGCGGTCAGGATTTTCGCTGCGGGTATCGGGCTGCAACAGGAATTGAACAGATTTCAGAGTTTTGTACTCTTCATCAGATGGAGTATTGTGTAATCACTGATAAAAAAGCGTTTGGTGATGAAAAAATCAGTTCTACCATGATCAGACAGTACATTGTTGAAGGTAACTTTGCTATGGCAAATAAGTTACTTGGATATACATGGTCTTTTGATTTACGCGGCATTTCAGTCAACGATTCCCTTACTCTTGATGTTTCATCGGTTAATCAGGTAGTACCAAAACCTGGCGTATATACCTGCCTGATAAACGGTGAGTTTCCAGCCAGACTGTCTGTTACCGGGAAGTCAATGGCACTTGTTGATACTCCATTGACTTTTATGCAGAATTTTGTAAATATAGTATTTGTATAAAGATGCTGTTTGGGGGACAACAAGCGCGTCTTTCTTTAGGAAAGTAGCCGGGCTGTTTTCTCATGGGTATTCCATAGCTCATATTGAATGGTTGCAGGTCTCTTTTCGGGTGATACGCCTAATTAACTAATCGGGAGGCATGAAAATGCTGTCAAAAGAAGAAACCGTTTCTATCGTTTCTCAGTTCGGTGCTAATGATAAGGACACCGGTAACACAAAAGTACAGGTAGCTCTGCTTACTGCTCGTATTAAGCAGCTTACCGAGCACTGCAAAATGTACAAAAAAGATGCAGGTGCTAAACGTGCTCTTACCAAACTGGTAGGTCAGCGTCGTTCAATGCTGAAATATCTGGAACGCAAAGATCTTGACCTGTACCGCGCTCTGATTAAAGAACTCGGTCTCCGTCACTAAGATTTGCGAGGAAAAAGCCGGCTGTTCATGTGATTCTTTCATACTGAATGACCGGTTTTTTTTTACCCATAATTTAGGACACTGGCAGCGTTGCTGCTCAAAATATGACGGAGTTTCCGTCAGAAAGAATAAACTGCCGTTGCGGACACAGAATTTTCTGGAACAAACCGACACCCTGATTTGTTGCAGTAAATTCTGTTCCACGGCAGAAAAAGGAAGTACCCATGGTACAGAGAGTTACTTACAAAATTGGTGATGATGAACTGATTCTTGAAACCGGTCGTCTTGCCAAACAGGCAAACGGTGCTGTATATGCACAGTTCGGCGGATCTGCTGTTATTGCTACCGCTTGTGCTTCAGGAACTGCACAGGAAGGTCTGGACTTTGTTCCAGTTACCGTTGATTACAATGAAAAATACTATGCTGCAGGTAAAATCCCCGGCGGTTTCGTAAAACGCGAAGGTCGCCCGAAGGATAAGGAAATTCTGGTTTCACGTCTTATTGACCGCCCTATGCGCCCTCTGTTTGAAGTTGCATTCGGCCGCGAAATCCAGATTGTTCCAACCTGTGTTTCTGCAGACGGTGTTAACCCACCTGATATTCTTGCCGTAATTGCTGCTTCTGCAGCTGTTACCGTTTCTGATATTCCTTTCAATGGTCCTATCGCTGCTGTACGTGTCGGATACGTTGACGGTGATTATGTTCTGAACCCAACCTATGAACAGATTGAAAAAGGTGACCTTGAAATCGTAGTAGCCGGTACTAAAGACGGCTTTACCATGGTTGAAGGTGGTGCCAACGAAGTATCAGAAGAACTGATGCTGGGTGCTCTGGCTAAAGCAGAAGAATTCATCCGTGAAATGTGTAAACTGCAGGAAGAACTTCGTGCACTGGCCGGAAAAGAAAAACTTCCTCTGGCTCCTTCAAGTGCAGTTCTTGAAAACGCTGAAGCAATCCGTGCAGAAGCTATGCCTCTGCTGCAGGTTGCCTGCTATGAACCAACCAAATTTGCCCGTCACGATGCCATTGCAAAAGTACAGGCTGATATTGCTGCAAAATATGCTGAACAGCTGGCTGATGATATGCAGAAAAAACTGTTCAATACTCTGTTTGATGACATGCAGTACGAAATCCTTCGTTCAGGTATCCTGAATAACGGTAAACGTGTTGACGGTCGTGGTCTTGAAGACATCCGTCCTATTACCTGTGAAGTTAACGTTCTTCCTCGTCCACACGGATCAGCAATCTTTACCCGTGGTGAAACCCAGTCTCTGGCTGTTGCAACCCTGGGAACCGCTCTTGATGAACAGGTATACGACGACATTGACGGCGACCGCCGCGAACACTTTATCCTGCATTACAACTTCCCTCCGTACTCAGTAGGTGAAGTAGGACGTATGGGTACCGGACGCCGCGAAATCGGTCACGGTAATCTGGCACGCCGCTCCCTGGAACCAATGGTTCCAAGCCGCGAAGACTTCCCATACACCGTACGTGTAGTATCAGAAATCATGGAATCTAACGGTTCTTCTTCAATGGCTTCTGTATGTGGTGGTACCCTGTGTATGCTGGCAGCTGGTGTTCCAATGAAAAAACCTGTTGCAGGTATTGCCATGGGGCTGATTACCGAAGGTGACCACTACGAGCGCTATGCAATTCTGTCTGATATTCTGGGTGAAGAAGATCACTTGGGTGATATGGACTTTAAGGTAGCCGGTACTGAAGACGGTATTACCGGTTTCCAGATGGATATCAAGATTGCCGGTGTAACAACTGAAATCATGCAGAAAGCACTGGCTCAGGCTAAACGCGGACGTCTGCACATTCTGGGTATCATGAAACAGACCATCGCTGGTCCTGCTGAAAAAGTAAGTGAATATGCTCCAAAAATTGAGACCATGAAGATTGCCGTAGACAAGATTGGCGCCCTCATTGGTCCTGGTGGAAAAACCGTTAAAGCTATTTCTGCTCAGTACGGTGTTACCATTAATACTGATGATGACGGAACTGTTACTATTTACGGTAAAAACGGTAAGGCAACCGATGGTGCTAAAGCCGCTATTAAAGGTATCGTAGAAGATCCGGAAGTTGGAACTATTTATCAGGGTACCGTAAAACGTATTATGGAATTTGGTGCATTCGTTGAAATTCTGCCTGGAAAAGACGGTCTGTGTCATATTTCAAAACTGTCACGTACCCGTGTTGCTAAAGTTACCGACGTAGTAAAAGAAGGTGATGTAATTCCTGTTAAAGTTATTGAAATTGACAAACAGGGACGCATTAACCTGAGCTACATCGATGCTCTGGAAGCACAGAACAAATAACTGATTGCATCAGGATGCTGCATCTGTTGAAGCCTCCTGAAGTTCAGGTATAGCAAAAGCGGCTGTTGCCTTTATGGTAACAGTCGTTTTTTTTTGATATAATTACTGTATGTTTGCAAACACAGAAATTAAAATCCGCACTCTTCCAGGTGCCATACTTCCTGTATATCAGACTGCTGGTGCGGCAGGTGCTGATGTATGTGCCCTGCTTGATGAGCCCGTGACATTACAGCCTGGCGAACGCCGCATGATATCAACAGGTCTTTTTTTTGAAATACCGGAAGGTTATGAGATTCAGATGCGTCCTCGTAGTGGATTAGCATACAAGTATGGGGTAACCTGTGTTAATTCTCCAGGAACCATTGACTGTGATTACCGGGGAGAAGCGAAAGTTATTCTCATTAATTTGGGACAGGAACCGTTTGTAATACATACTGGCGATCGAATTGCCCAAATTGTGGTTGCTCCCGTGACAAGAGGGACATTTGTTCAGGTCGATTCACTTTCGGAAACTGAACGTGGTCAAGGGGGATTTGGTTCAACAGGTGGCTTTAGTGCTTCAAGTTGAATCCACTAAGCGTCAGAAAAATCATGTTCTTTTCTGGTATATCATCAAAGAACTGACTCTTTATTTTGTTATTGCTTTTTTATTTTTTTTCCTCATATTTTTTGTCAATCAAATACTTCTTACTGCAGAAGATCTTTTGAAAAAGAAAGCTCCTTTTCTGCAGGTTATGAAGCTGATGACCTACTCATTTCCTTTCATCATTGCCCAATCGGCACCATTTGCTACGCTTGTTGGCTTTCTTATGTGTCTTGGCCGCATGATGAGTGATAACGAAGTTCTGGTTTTCAGAGCTACGGGAAACCATTACCGGACCGTTCTGTTTCCCGTTATTACATTGGCCATAGTCATTTCGCTTGTCTCTTTCTTTGTGAATGATTATCTCATCCCCTTAGGACAGGTGAAATATTATCAGCTGTATCGTGAAATTCTTGCTTCCAATCCATCAGTAGAACTGGAATCCAATTCCATAAAGCGTACAGAATCTTCGACCCTTGTTATTGGTACTGTTGATGATCGTACGGTGTCTGACATAATTTTATTTGATGTTGATAGAAATGATACCCAGCGTATTATTGTCGCTGGAAATTCCTATATAGCTTCACCTGAAGATCCCGGAATAGTAATGCAGCTTGAGATGCAGGATGCGGTTGCAGTCTTTATGGATAAACAGAATGCTTTAACCTTCGATTATTTACTGAGTAACCAGATGGTAATGAATCTGTTTACAGAAAGTATTTACCGCTCTTCTTCTTCAAGCAGAAAAAATCCCCGTGAATTAACCGCCATTGACTTATATCGGGAACTTCAGAGAATGAAGACAGAGCAGAAAACTTCGCAGAGAACAATTAATTCATGGGACTTAGAGTTTAATAAAAAGTTTTCTTTACCTTTTGGTTCCTTATTTTTTGCAATGATAGCACTTCCTCTGGCCTTTCTGTTTGGAAAGCATAACGGTCAGACTATCGGATTGATTATTGGTATTGTTATATGCGTTGCCTATTGGGCAATGATGCTCATGGGTGAAACGTTCAGTTATAAAATCGGATTCAGTGGTTTTGTAACCATGTGGTTGCCTAACGCTTTAATAGGTAGTGTTGCTTTGATACTCTATTTGAGGTTGCTTCGGAAATGACCTTGATACGCTATCTGTTTAAGAAGTTTCTCCCCAGTTTTTTTGCTGCCTTGTTTTTTTTCTCAATAGTGCTTGTATTGGTAGATTTATTAATGAATCTCTGGTCATATATTCAGTGTGAAACACCCGGCCTGGTAGTATTGAAAATCATTGCGTTGTACATACCAAAAACGCTCTGGTATGCAGCACCCTTGTCCGTACTTTTTTCTGTTTCTTTTGTGTTAAGCAGTTTATACGCTGATAATGAACTGACCGTAATATTTGCTTCGGGAGTTTCGCTCCTGAAATTTACTTTACCGCTGCTTGTATTCAGTGCTCTTTTATCAGTAGGATTCTTTTGGTTCGAGAATACACTGGTAGTTCCTTATTATCGTGAAAAAGTTGCCCTTCAGAATGAAGCGTTAGGAGAAGAACGCAGTAACAATAATGACCGCGTAGTTGTTATATCTGAACAGGGGAGAGTAGTATATAAGGCTGACTACTATGATGATGATAACAAGCGGTTGTATGATTTGTATGTTGTTTTCAGAAATGATGATATGACATTGGATCTTATTCTGCATGCTGATACTGCCTGGTGGGATGAAGACCGGTGGAATCTTTCAAATGGAATTGTGTATCGATGGAATGGTGAATCACTGGATGTTTCGACCGGTGCATTCTATCTTACCGAACGGTTAACAGAAGTTCCTGAAACATTCAGGAATTTTGAAATTTCAGTTGAGGAAGTAAATTCCGCTGATGCCCGGGAATATATACAGTTATTGCAGCGAACAGGATTACCTTCTGCAGAGGCTCGTAGTGTGTACTATAAGAAGTTTTCGTTTCCTTCAATAATCTTCATTGTAGTATTTCTTTCTATCGGGTTATCTGGAAAATCACGGAAGAATGTACTTCTTATGAGTTTGATATCGTGTGTAAGTGCGGCAGTTCTTTTTTATGTAACTCAGATGGTTACAATGTATCTTGCAAAGTTCGGCTATATTTCGCCTTTCTCTGGAGCATGGGCTCCTGTTATAATTTTTATTGGGATCAGTATAGGTTTAGTTCGTCATGCCCGTACCTGATTGTGTAATTCAGAAAACATACAGTAAAAGGATTTTCAATGGAGAAAATATTTACGTTAAAGCATAAGGATGCTTTTAGTAAAGCCCGCACCGGTGTTATGCAATTGCCTCATGGAACAGTACAGACTCCGGTATTCATGCCTGTAGGAACTAATGCCACTGTTAAGGCTATGACAAAGGATGATCTTGAAGAAATTGGATTTGAGATTATTCTTGCAAATACCTATCATTTATACTTGCGACCAGGTGGAGATATTCTTGAAGAAGCCGGCGGACTCCATGGATTTTCAAAATGGAACCATAACTTCCTTACCGACTCCGGCGGATTCCAGGTATTTTCTCTTTCAAAACTGCGGAAAATAAAAGATGAAGGTGTAACATTTCAGAGTCATATTGACGGATCCCGCCATCTCTTTACCCCTGAAAGTGTAGTTCATGTACAGCGTCAGTTCAACTCGGATATTCAGATGCAGCTTGATGTTTGTACTGGTTATGGTACTGAGTATCGTGAGGCAAAAGAAGCATTGCGGATTACTTCTGACTGGGCAAACCGCGCTAAAAAACAATGGCTTACAGAACGGGATACAGGATATTTAGGAAATCTTTTTGCCATAGTACAGGGAAATTTTTATAAGGATTTACGTGATCAGTCAGCAGATTTTGTGGCAAATCTGGATACTCCCGGTATTGCCATTGGTGGTTTAAGCGTTGGAGAACCAAAAGATGTGTATGGTGAATTTTTGACATATACTACTGACCTGCTGCCAAAAGATACACCACGGTATGTTATGGGAATTGGAACGCCTGATTACATTCTTGATGCAATCGCTGCCGGTA
>JAZLJW010000138.1:0-1118 GCA_045597345.1 Treponemataceae bacterium | reverse complement strand
TAAATGGCATTGGTATAGGTATTGTTGCGGCTTTCACTCAGAAAGGCACGGTAATAAGCATTCTGCACACTGGCTTTCCGGGCAACGCCTCCGTTTGAACTGTCCCAGCTGTTCCGGTCTTTGTTGTACTTCCAGTTGCCGCTTGAGTTACTGATGATGATATCGCCGGTTTCACCGTTCCAGCCATACTGCTTGGGTTGTGACAGAAACAGAACGGAACTGTCGCCGCTTTCCATGTTCCAGATACGGGTTGATTCATCGCCACCTACCACCAGTTCTGTCTTATTAAGCCACTTATAACAGACGATGGATTCTCCGCTGAAATCTGCCGTTTGGTTTCATCGCAGCAGGTCATAGAAATGAACAGACTTTTCTCCCATAAAAGCCAGCATTTTTCCGTCAGGTGACATGGAAGGGCTGCTGGTACAGGCAGGTACCGGTAACGCGGTAAAATAGGTATTACTGTGCTCTGCATCTACGGCCAGCTTGTACACGAAACTTTCCTTTTCGCCACCACGGAGCATTTCGACCCAAACAATGGGCAGCTGCTCTGTCTTCAAGGGGCCGGTACGGATATCCGGGGTCCAGAAGACATTAAAGGTAATGGCACTGCCGGGAACGTTGACAAAGGGGTAACTGAACAGTGTCGTTGCATAATCAAAATCAGTACCGTCCAGTTCCATGTACCACAAGGTACGGTTATTCTGTACCAGAACCAACGCAGTACACTGGGCATTGGTCCAGAAACGGTCCTTTAAACCGTCAAAGGGAGAAATCATCCTGCCCTGTACTTTTCCGATACCCAGCATATCACCGTACATGGACCGGATATTCAATTCCGTAGATGGAATGGCGTATACCAGATCATGATAGATATATACCAGCAGTTTCTCACTGGCCCAGGAAACATTGGTAATAAGCCCGGGACCGATTTTACGGAACTCTTCTGCATTACGTGCTGTTCCAAAGGCTTCTGACGGCTTGATGAAGTACAGCAGCGTATTTTTCTCATACACCAGTACGGAGCCGTCCGGTGACCAGAGGACAGGCAGTGCAGAATAACTGTATTCTGCACCTTCTACCAGAACCATGGTTTTCCGGGTGCGTACTTCCTCAAG
>JAZLJW010000137.1:0-1555 GCA_045597345.1 Treponemataceae bacterium | reverse complement strand
TAATACGTTTCCGTCATGATCTAAAATCTTTGTGAATAAAAGTGGCTTGTAGTAAAGTCCGTGATTAGCAATGGCGGCATAGGCGCCATTTAATTCAATGTTCTTTACACCGGCTGTAATACCACCAAGAGCTAAAGCCTGTGTGATATCTGAGAAAATCTTTGGTCCGTCACTTGTCTGAATTTCTTTTCTTTCAATCAAAGTAGTAAATCCAAAGTTCTGCAAGTAATCAAAACCAAGCTGAGGTGTAATCTGTGTTAATGTCTTTACGGCCACGATATTTAAGGACTGTTCAATACCATATCGGATGGTACAGATTCCCTTGTAAGCATTTCCGTACCAGTTACTAACCGGACGACCGTCTGCGTAATTGTACGGAGCATCGTTTTGAACAGTTGCTAAAGTCATTCCTGCGCTGTCTAATGCCGGTGCGTAAGTAGATACCACCTTGAAGGTTGATCCTGGCTGTCTGGTGGTGTCGGTTGCTCTGTTAAGAGTACGGCTGGCTGATTTGGTTCCGCGTCCACCTACCATAGCGACTACATGTCCGGTAGACTGATCCTCTACGGTAATGGATACCTGAGGCTGTGGTGTGAGAGTGACGTTTTCAGCATATACCTTATCACCAGGTCCTAAAACCGATTCCTGGAATGCTGCGATATCTTCATATGCGGCATCCTGACTGGAATAGAGCAGGTTATAAGAAGCTTTCTGTTCTTTGTAATGCGCTTTGAATTTTTCTGTCGAGTAGTTTACATAATCCCCTGAAGGCGTTTCTACTGTAAGCTGATAATCAAGAAGCCATTTTACATTTTCAGGATAGATGGATTCATCATTGTAAACTTCATCACAAATCTTTTGGATAGCAGGGTCCTGAGTGGTAAAAATCTGAAGACCGCCGCTGTAAACCAGGGTATAGGCCTGAGTTTCATTGTAGCCCTTTTCTTCAATCAGAGAATCGATAACCTGATCAATCAGGGCATCTACAAAGTAAGAGTTGATACTCTTTTTCTCAGTCTGTTCATTTACTGTCTTAATACGAGAGTATACATCATCAGCATCTGCGATGGCATATTCTGTCTGGGAAATATATCCCTGTTCCTTCATGTTTCGAAGGATTTTAGCCCGTCTTTCTGCATTGTTTTCCGGATGTGAAATCGGATTCAGTCTGGACGGGTTCTGAGTGATAGCAGCGATAACTGCACATTCCGAAAGATTGAGCTGAGATACCGGTTTGTTAAAGTATCTCATGGAAGCAGCCTGTACACCCAACGTATTTTGTCCGAGGTTGATAGAGTTCATATAGAGCTCTAGGATATCTTCCTTTGACATACGCTTTTCAAGCTCTAAAGCCAGGTACTGTTCCTGAATCTTACGTTTGATTTTTTCAGTATTGGATTCTTCTGTAACCCAGCCCTCAAAAACGTTGTTCTTTAAAAGCTGCTGGGTAATGGTACTGGCACCCTGGCCAAGGTGACGAGCCTTTAAGGTTTCAACACCGGCACGGGCAATACCCTTGATATCAATACCGTTATGTTCATAAAATCGTTCATCC
>JAZLJW010000136.1:0-5883 GCA_045597345.1 Treponemataceae bacterium | reverse complement strand
TATCCTCTCTTTTGAAAATGGAGAATCATATACCGATCAGGAAGGAAAAACCTGGGTTGCAGCAGGAGATATTATTATCAGTATTCCTACATTTACACGGAATGCTGCAGAATTCGGGGTATCCACTGATGAAGAATTGCGCCGGCTGCTGATTCACGGCTGTCTGCATCTTACCGGAATGGATCACGGAGAAGCTCATATCGGTACAGACCGTTCCTTTGAAGGTGGTACTGAAGAAGATAAAAAAATGCTTGAATTGCAGGAAGGCATTCTGGCAAAGTTAACTGACACAATAATTTCAAGGAACTGCTAAAAACAAAAATCCAGCTTTTTAGATGGTTTCCACATACTGAACAATACCTGGAGAACAACCTGATGGGGTTATTTGGAAAAAAGAAAAAAACTGATATACATACCGACACCCGCACTGAAGCTGAAAACCGGCAGGCGAGCGTAGAAAAAGCTGACATGATTCGTGGAATCAATGATTTAAGTGAGACCACGGTAAAAGAAGTCATGATTCCCCGTATCGATGTAGATTTTCTGTCTCTTGATACACCGGAAGATGAGCTTCTGGAAAAAATTTCTGAAAGTGGCCATTCCCGGTTTCCCGTTTACAATGAATCGATCGACAATGTTGTCGGTGTTCTGTATGTAAAGGATTTGATTAAAGCCTTCAGCCGGCATGAAAAGACGGAACTTGAAAAAATGCTCCGCAAGCCTTTTTTCGTTCCGGAATCAAAACGTATTGATACGTTGCTGCGTGAATTCCGTCGACGTCATATTCATATTGCCATTGCCATCGACGAATACGGTGGCGTATCGGGCATTGTCTGCATGGAAGACATCATTGAAGAAATCGTAGGTGATATTCAGGACGAATTTGATAATGAACAGGAAGATATCCTTGCTGTTGGAGAAGGTATCTGGCTGTGTGATGCCCGGGTAAACCTCGGTGATCTGAATGAAAAGCTGGGCACTGAATTCCCTGATGAAGAATTTGATACTCTTGGAGGCTTTGTCTTTGATCTGTTTGGAAAAATCCCGGTGAAATTTGAAAAAGTGTCATGGAATGACTGGGATTTTATCGTGCAGGACATGGAAGGACATCGTGTTAATCAGATAAAAGTCATCAAAAAGGATACTCAGGGTGAATAAGAGTTTTTTTGTTTCAGCTCTTATTTCTGTACTGATAGGTATCAGCAGTCTGCACGCAGAATCGGCAATGCAGTATTACCGTAAAGGTTATGAACTGCAGATGCAGGAAGAATACTTTTCTGCTGTTGAGCAGTACCAGGCTGCAGTCACTAAAAATGCTGCGTATGCGGATGCCTGGATAGGCCTTGCCCAGTGTTCTTTTGCACTGGGTGAATACCGCCTGTGTCTTACGTACCTTGATTCAGCTGATTTGTATGTTAAGAACCGCTCAGATGTTAAGAACCTGCGGGGATTTGCCCTTATAGGTCTGGGGAAAATTTCTGATGCCCGCGAAGTTTTTGACAGCGTTCTGCAGGTATGGCCCAATGATGTTGACAGTCGTTTTGGTCTTGCCGAATTGGAAATTCTTGAAGGTCGTGTTGCAGGGGCGGAAAAACAGTATCGGGCAGCGCTGATTCGCGAAGAGACAAATCGTCGGGCACTGGTGAGTCTTGCACTTGTTTCCAATGCGCTTGGAAAACAGGATGCCGCAAAAAAATATATCAGTCAGGCTATACAGTTTCACAGTGACGATCCTCAGGTATATTACTTTGGTGCCAGACTTGCATTGCAGGATGGAAACCGGGAACTTGCCGAACAGTATGTTCGCCGTTCCTTATCGCTTAATCCAGAGTATGAAGATGCCTATGTATTGCTTGAAAACCTCTTATACAATAGCAAACGGTACCAGGAATGCCTTGAAGTAAGCAATCAACGGCTTTCTTCGGCTGGTAATGAAAGTGGCACCTGGTATATCCGCGCACTCTGTTATGCCGCCACCGGTGACGTTACCAATGCCTTGCAGTCATTCAAGACAGGCCTTTCCCGGGATCCTCATGATGAGATACTGCGTACTGCCATGGAGATGCTCATTCTGGAAACACTGCCGGTAGAAGATCCGGTGCGGATAGACGCTGCGGCATTTCATGCTGATAAAGCCTCTGAGTATATGAAAAAGTATTATTCAGTGCAGGCCCGGTACGAATATCAGCGTTCTTTGCGTCTTAATCCTCTTGACTGTGATGTACGGCTTGCCTATGCAAACCTTCTGCTCTCAGATGGCTATACTGAATCGTATGTA
This sequence comes from Treponemataceae bacterium, assembly GCA_045597345.1. Lineage (GTDB taxonomy): Bacteria > Spirochaetota > Spirochaetia > Treponematales > Treponemataceae > Treponema_I. The sequence continues at coordinate 3,605 of JAZLJW010000136.1, read as the reverse complement.
GCAGAACTGAAATTCGTACAGGAACAGAACAGGACAAAACAGATTCAGAATCAGCTGATTGAGGATACCATTGAAGCCTATGATTCAATTCTGAACGGTACGTTACCGTCTGCATGGGGTGTAAACACACTTCTTCTTGAAAAGAACCGCTGGAACATAGGAATATACTACCTTACAGTGTATGATGAAACCCGCCATCCGGATGCAACCAGTGTAACCGTACGCGGACTCTGTGATATTTTCAGTACTTCGTCAAAGGCACATGCAGTACCGGTCAGTGAATCTGTTTCTTCTTTTACTCAAGCTTTTTCTCAGGCCCGCGCTGCCGGATATGACTATTTCTGCATTCTTGATTTTGCAGAAACTGACCGGGAAACCGCAATTTCTCTTGATATGTACAGCAGCAGAACGGGTAACAAAGCCGGTTCCTGGAATGTATACCGCACTGGAAATGATCGTTATGCCTCTTCTTTGCGCAGGCTGCGGGAATGTGTTATCAGCGCCTTGCCCTATTACGCCTGTCTTATCGAAAGAAAGGGATCTGTGGCATTGATTGATGCTGGTGCTTTTGAAGGTGCCCAGTCTGGTTCAGTATGGGCAGTGCTGCCGGCTTCTGCATTGTTCACCAGCAATCAGGGATTAGGAGTTTCTTTTGAAGAAAAAGAAGTTCTGGGAACATTTACGGTAACGGCAGTGGGAGAAGAAATAGCGGAAGGAACTGTACATCAGAGTGGTTTTTATGACCGTATTGCTGTGGGTGATGTACTTGTTCAGCTTTCTGAAAATGATCTGTCTGAATCCAGACCCGAGGGAATAACGGGGAGCTCAGGCACCAATGCTTATGGGGTAACTGTAATTTCGGACGATTCTGCTGCAGTAAAATCAACGGATTCTTCTCAACTTCTGCAGTTACTTCGTTCTGTCCGCTGACCTTTCTCTGATCCTGGGCCCCCTGATTCGCAACGATGTGCAGGCGAAGCTTCACAGCGACCTGTGGAAGGGCTCCTGGTTCCCCCGTATTGCTATGTACGCTGTTTTACGGTATAGTGCGGACATGAAAGTTGCCATCTTTTTTGGTTCTAAATCAGACACTGATACCATGAAAAAAGCTTCGACCGTGCTGAAGGATTTCGGCGTAGAGTACGAAGCTTTTATTTTATCTGCACACCGTTCTGGTGAACTGCTGGCTCAGACCGTAAAACAGGTTGAAGCAAGTGGTGCAGAAGTGATTATTGCTGGTGCCGGACTTGCTGCCGCTCTTCCTGGCGTTATTGCATCCCTTACCGTTCTGCCGGTTATCGGCGTTCCCCTTGAATGTATGTCCATGGACGCAAAAGGCCGCTCTTCCAATGGCCTTGGCGGTCTTGATGCCCTTTTGAGCATTGTGCAGATGCCGCCAAAAGTTCCCGTTGCAACCGTAGGCGTAAACGCTGCTGCCAATGCAGCTTATCTTGCCGTAGAAATTCTTGCAGTGAAGTATCCTGAATTAAAGGAAAAACTTGTTGCATTCAAACAGTCTTTAGTAGATGATGCCCTTGCCAACGGTGGCAAAGGTGTAGAACTTTAAGGAGTAGACGATGATTGATTACAGACAGTCTGGTGTTGATGTTGAAGAAGGTTACCGCGCAGTAGACAAGTACAAGTCTCATGCAAAACGCACTGCCATTCCTGGCGTTCTCAATGGCCTCGGAAGTTTCGCCGGTATGTTTGAAGTACCAGCTGGCATGAAAAACCCGGTTATGGTTTCCGGCACCGATGGTGTAGGTACCAAACTTGACATTGCCTTTGCCATGAAAAAATACGACACCGTCGGTATCGACTGTGTTGCCATGAGCGTAAACGACATTCTGTGTACCGGTGCAAAACCTCTGTACTTCCTGGACTACATTGCCTGCGGTAACCTTTCAAGTGATATTGCTGCAGACCTGGTAAAAGGTGTTGCAGACGGCTGTGTTGATTCAAACTGCGCCCTGCTGGGTGGTGAAACTGCAGAAATGCCCGGTTTCTACGATGCCGGTAAATACGATATTGCAGGTTTTGGTGTTGGTATCATCGAAAAAGACGATGTTATTACCGGAAAAGACATTACTGAAGGCGACGTAATCATCGGTCTTTCTTCTACCGGTGTACACTCCAACGGATTTTCACTGGTACGCAAACTGGTTCAGGATTACGATACTCCATTCAACGGTACCACCATTGGTGAAGCACTTCTTGCTCCTACCCGCATTTATGTACGTCCTGTATTAAGCATTCTTGATCAGTTCAAGGGCGCTGTTCACGGTATGGTTCATATTACCGGTGGCGGTTTCTATGAAAACGTGCCACGTATGTATCCTGAAGCCAACAAAATCCGCAAGGCAGAAGGTAAGAATCCTCTTATTTCATGCTTTACCAAAGGCAGCTGGGATATTCCTCCGGTATTTGCAGAACTGGAACGCCGCGGGGCAGACCCAAGCCGCATGTTCAATACCTTCAACATGGGTATTGGTTTCATGCTGGCAGTAAAAGCTGACAAAGCAGATGAAATCCTTAAGGCATTCAATGACTTTGCAGCCGTTGATGCCAAAAACGGCGGACGCTGCGGTGATATGAAAGCATATAAGATTGGTAAGGTAGTTGCCGCAGAAACAGCAACTGCAGAGACACAGGCTGAACAGGTACTGTTCAACTGATGGCCCGCCAGATGAAAACCGCCGTTCTCGTAAGCGGCGGTGGTACCAACCTGCAGGCTCTTCTTGACGAAGAAGCCCGTATGGGTTCTGAGTGCCCTTATCACATTGCGCTGGTTATTTCTTCCAGTAAAGATGCCTATGCCCTGGAGCGGGCCGCAAAATCAGGTGTTCCAACCGTTATTGCAAGTCCCTTTGCTGTTATGGGTGCTGACGTAGCAAAAACTGCCAGCCGTGAAGCAAAGAACATTGCCGTAAGTGATAAGGTTCTGGAACTGTGCCGCGAATCCGGTATAGAAGCCATTGTTCTGGCAGGTTTCCTCACCGTACTCACCGGCAATGTGGTTACTGCCTACAGCGGCCGCATCATCAACCTGCACCCGGCTCTTCTGCCGAAATTCGGTGGGGTAGGTATGTGGGGACATCACGTACACGAAGCAGTCCTTGCTGCCGGTGAAAAAGAATCCGGCTGTACCATCCATCTGGTAGACGCCGGCTGTGATACGGGAAAAATCCTTATCCAGAAGAAAGTTCCCGTCATGCCGGATGATACTCCTGATACCCTGTATGCCCGCATTGCTCCTGAGGAGCACGTGGCCATGGTCGAAGGGGTAAAACTTCTTGCCGGAATGCTTTAATTACAGCCCGCTGACCAACCTCAGGATGTCTGTTTTCTTCTTCAGGATGGCTGAGCCTGCCGGAATCTCCTCATCTCCGGGGAGCCCAGCAGCTGTCGGTAACCTGCCAGGTTAAAAGCCCGGTTTCTGTAAGGCTCAGCTGAACCTGTGCAATTTGAAATGTTTTACAGATAATTTTTTCAGCTATACCCCCGGATTCTCTGGTACGCAAAGGGTCCGGGTCTTTTTTTTGCCCCCCCCCCCCAAACATCCCGTAATCCCTTTCTGCTCCGGGAATCACCGAAAACGGATCGGA
>JAZLJW010000135.1:0-5509 GCA_045597345.1 Treponemataceae bacterium | reverse complement strand
GCAGGATTCCAACCTGCTTCCCTTTTACCCTTTTGTAATTGCCCCGTTGCCGGCTGCAATCCAAAGGCACCTGTCATGGTGTCCAATGACAGGGTAAAGGTATCACACATTGTATGATTGACGCTATCCCCATAACCCCGTATGGTATCCATAGCGAGGCGTTCTATCATGAAAAAAAAATCAGTCATCATTCTTGCTCTGGCATTCTGTGCATCACTGCTCTTTGCTCAGGCTTCGGTAAATCCTTCTGATGATTTTTATGTGCAGCTTGACCGCTGGCAGACTATGGGACTTATACCGCAGCAAGTACAGCTACGACCCTATCCGGTTCATGTGATTCAGCAGATTCTTGAGCGTGTCAGTGAAGGTGGTAATGAAACAGAAGCAGCAGTTGCCGCTGATCTATATGAAAGAATCTTTTACCGGAAAATACAGGGAAAACTGAATCCGGTAGGAACGATAAAAAGTTCCAGAGATACAGAAACCGGTCTTTCTACTACCAGCGGGCAACTTACGCTGGAACCAGCGCTGATTGGTGACCTGACAGTTCTTGATGATATTTCCATCGGGTATAACATTGCAGCCCTTATCGGTAACGACTTACAGGGGAGTTATCTTCCCGCCTTCCAGGCATATCCCTATTACCTGCATGACATGGCTGACTTTAAATCAATCAACAATTCTCTTGAAACGGATGCCAGCTTTGCCTGGTACGGAAAGAAGAATCTGTATTTTCAGATGGGCATAGGACATGCAAGTATCGGTCCGTTTTTAGGCGATAACATCCTCTTTTCTGAAAAAGCTCCTCATACGGCAAATTTTGCATTAGTGTACAATTCAGATTTCATCCAGTTTGTTGATTCCATGTTCATTCTGTCTGCTACATCCGCAAAATCAAGCTGGATGTATCCCGGAAAATTTCTCATGATGCAGACGCTGAACGTGAATCTGCTGTCCTGGCTGTCCGTAGGTTTTGTAAACTACAGCATCTTTGGAAATCGTTTTGATCCTGCTTACTTTGTACCTGTTCCCTTCATTGTTACAGAAGGTGTAACCGGATATGACAATGATAATGTTCTGATGGGTGGATCGTTTTCTGTACGCCCAATCCCTGGTCTGGTCTGGAATGGTCTTTTTATTCTGGATGATATTGGGTTTACAGAACTTAAAACATACCGAAGCATCAAACTAAAAAGTGCATTCCAGACTGAAATCGGATATGTTCCTGCCGGATTCAGCTGGCTGCAGAAAGTTTCAGCCGGGTATACCTTTGTTACCCCCTGGATGTATGCGCATATTGTTAACTCCGGTACCGGCAGTCTTTCTGAAGTCAACTACCAGAACTACATGACCAGTGGTCGTCCGCTGGCTACATCATTACCGCCAAACTCTGACAGAATTTCACTTTCTGCAGATTTTAAACCCACCGGCAATCTGAAAATCGGTGTAACGGGAACCGTTATCCGTCATGCCAACGTTAATGAAGGCCTTCCCATTGAAGAACAGCTTGCATATATGAAAGGTGAGTATCTTCTGACAGACAGCAGCATCGAAAACCATCAGTTTAACTACTGGAATGGAGGTTCTTCTGGTTTTAATCCGTTGACCAGCTCACAGCATAGAATCATGCTGCTTACTCAACCTACCAAAGAATATACATACCAGCTTGGCCTTGATACGGAATACGTATTCCCCCGAAAATCATTCGGCCAGTTTACCGTCGGTGCCGGCTATACCTTTGAATATATAAAAAATCACGGAGTCAGTACGGATATATTCCCCGGGGGAAATGCTGCAGCAACTGAAGCAGATGTCGTTTCTGCCATTGAAGCCTGGCGGAACACCCTGACAGATTTGCGGAATCACTATTTCACGCTGTATATCCGCTACCTTCTGTAGTCTGTTTATGCAATCCCTGCCAGAAAATCTATAATCCGCAGGGATTTTTCCACTATTCCAGTATGGTGACAAACTGCAGATATAGTGTAAAATTTTTGGGTATTAGTTTGTAAAGTGCTCAGTTATATGGATATAAAAATCGGAGGGCTGTTGGTACGTGCAAAAACACTTGAAGCCTTGATTGATAGGTTCTTTGCAAGGCTTCACGTGTAGCGATTCTAGTGAGCGATTTTGCACGGACTGGCAGACCGGAAGATTTTTAGAAGTTGACTAGGTGTGTGCACTTTGCAAAATAGTCACGAAACTACAGAAAACGTATTATCAGAGGAAAAAGTATGATTCAGAGAAAACCACTTGTTACTGATATCTATACCGCTGACCCTTCAGCAAAAGTATTTGATGGCAAAATCTACATCTATCCATCCCACGACCGGGATATTGATGTTGCCAACAACGACAACGGTGACCAGTACGATATGCAGGACTACCATGTATTCGTTATGGAAGACACCGAAAAACTGCCTGTAGACTGTGGAAAAGTTCTTGATGTAAAAGACATTCCATGGGCTTCAAAACAGGTTTGGGCACCAGACTGCACCAAAAAAGGCGACACCTACTACTTTGTATTCCCCGCCCGCGATAAAGAAGGCATGTTCCGTATCGGTATTGCTACCTCAAAAAATCCTGCAGGACCTTTCACTCCGGAAGAAAACTACCTGCCAGGCTCTTATTCCATTGACCCCTGTGTATTCGTAGACGATGACGGCAGCCAGTACCTGGGATTCGGTGGTATCTGGGGCGGACAGCTGGATAAATACCGCAACAACGTATACAGCGAAGCCAACAAGGAAGCCGAAGGCGATGAACCAGCCGTATGCGGTAAAATCGCAAAATTCGGTGACGACATGAAATCTCTGGCAGAAGAACCACGGGATGTGGTAGTGCTTGATGAAAACGGAGAACCGCTGAAAGGTAAAGACCACGAACGCCGCTATTTTGAAGCTCCCTGTATCTTCAAACGCAACGGTATCTACTATTTCTCATACTCTACCGGTGATACCCACAACATTGCCTATGCAACCAGTGACAACGTATACGGCCCATACACTTATCAGGGCGTTATCCTGAAACCGGTACTGGGCTGGACCAACCACCACTACTGCGTAGAGTTCAAAGGCAAATGGTACCTGTTCTACCACGACTGCGAACTGTCACAGGGCGTAAACCAGAAACGCAACATCAAGTTCATGGAAATGCACTTTAACGATGACGGCACCATTCAGGTTTGCCAGGACCTGGTAGTACCTGAAAACAACTGATTACTGTCAGTACGATAACCGGGCAGGGGGAAGTCTCCCCCTCGCTCCAGCCCGCCAGCGGTCTTCCGCTACCCCCTCTGCGGGGGAATTCCCCCGCAACGCCCCCTTATGCACTCTATCATCTATAAAAATCCACATTCCAAATCAGATAAAGCGGAAGGCTGATTGTTTTTGTTCCTTCACAGTCGTTTTCGGCAATGTTTTTCAATGAAAGTTTGAATCCTGTTTTGTTCCGGTATTTTTTGCAGAACTGCTTGAAACTTTTTGCCTGTGTATTTACGGCAGCCTTTACTTCAACAGGAATGATTTCACCTTCTTCTTCGTACAGAAAATCCAGTTCGGCAGTATTTCCTGATCGCCAGAAATATGGATTTTTGTTTTGTACTTTAAGCTCCTGCAGAACATAGTTCTCTGTGACTGCACGTTTAAAAGTTGAAAGCGACAGGTTTTCTTCAAGAATATTTTTGTAGGAAAGACCAAGCCGTCTGCAAAGAAGTCCGCTGTCTGCCATATACACCTTAAAATAGGTTGCATCGGCATTTGCGGACAATGGAAGTTCGGCATGTAGAATTCTACACTTTTTCTGATTTGATTATATTCTGCAATTTTTAGCTCTTCAACTTCTATTCAGTTTTTCTGTAGAATTCTACATTTTTTCTGATTAGTTCTGTTTTTTTTTCCAAAAATTCCAATTTTACACGTAAAACAGCTTCATAAATCTTAACCTTCGTTCCCAGCATTATCCGTTTTATCTCAATTCACTAATCTCCTATTTCCTGATCTCCCCCTCGCTCCTTTTATACCCCTTGAATAGACCACAGCGGGATATTCATCATCCATTCCTGATTTCTATAATTTGCCATAGACGTTCGTATGGCCAGTTCCGGCTTGAATTTATCGCAATATACCTTCAGGCTTTTTGATTTCAGGTTTTCTTCTGCCTTAACTTCAATGGGAATAACATTTTTTCCTTTTTGAATCAGAAAATCAGTTTCATAGGTGGATTTTTCACCTGAGTAATAATACGGCGTATAGGTGGTGCAGGAAATCAGTTGCTGCAGAACATATTGCTCTGTCAAAGCTCCCTTAAATTCGGTAAAAATCGAGTTTCCTTCCAGAATGCTTTCTGCGTCTAACTCAGACATGGCACCAAGAAGACCTATATCACACATGAAAATTTTGAAGGACGTGAAGTCAATGTATGATTTTAATGGTATGGCTGGTTTTGATACTTTATGGACCTTGTGTATCAATCCTGCATCAGAAAGCCATTGAATGGCAATTTCAAAATCTTTCTGGCGTGCCCCTTCCTTTATTTGGCCAAAAAAGAATTTTTTATTTTCTTTGGCAAGCTGCATTGGTAAAGCATTCCAAACCATCCGAAGCCTTGGCAATTCCTTAGCCTGCACGTGTTTTCCAAAATCGCCTTCATACTGACTGATAATGGAATTCTGTATTTCGCGTACCTGATCATAATCGTGATTCTGGCAGAATGCTTTTACACATTCCGGCATGCCGCCGGTAAAGTAATAGTTTTTCAGCTGCTCTATGTATGATTCACGAAAATCGGAGAGTAACGGATCAGCATACTCTTTGCACAGTTCAGCCAGTACCGGTTCATTATTTGGCAGCAGAAATTCTTCAAAATCCATGGGATACAGATGAAATTCATTTACTTTTCCTACTGGAAATGACACGCCCTCATGAATACTGACTCCTAATAATGAGCCGGCTGCTATTACCGCGTATTCAGGACTTTCTTCACAGAAGTATTTTAGAGATTCCAATACCTTGGGGGCATTCTGTACTTCATCAAATATAATCAGTGTAGTATGTGGCTCAATGGAACAGTGCTCTTGAACTTCCAAGGTTTGAATAATCCGCCGGGTATCATAGTCAGATTCAAACAACGCGGCAGTTTTCCTGTTGTTGTAAAAAGAAATATATACGTAGTTTGTAAAGCAGGATTCTCCGAATTCCTTCATAAGCCAGGTTTTTCCAACCTGCCGCGCTCCCCATAAAATAAGCGGTTTTCTATCCGATGCATCTTTCCATTGTCGTAATCTGGTGATGAGTTTTCTCTGCATATAGTAAATATAGGCGAAAAAGTGTATCAACTCAACACTTTTTCCGACGAAAAAATGTAGAGTTAATACATAAATTCTGCGTTAATACGACACAACTTCAAATGTATTCAGAATTTCAAAATCTGACGGGTTGGCTGTTATGATTCGGGATACTCCGGCCTGAGCGTAGACTGCCGCCATGGTGGTATCACTGATTCGTTTGCG
>JAZLJW010000134.1:0-23907 GCA_045597345.1 Treponemataceae bacterium | reverse complement strand
CTATACTTTGGACAGCTTTTTCATGTATGTCTGTTGCTTACTTTGACAGTTTATACTTCGCAGTAGAAATGGTATGTCCATCACTGTACACATCAAACCAGATTTCTTTCTTGCCTGCCGTATCAAGGGCTGCATAGAATTCTTTCAGGTTTGAAACCTTTACATCATTTACTGCAGTAATGATATCTCCTACCTGTAAACGCATGGCCGCTGCAGGTGATTTACTTTGAATGTTTGAAACAACTACACCCTTTACTTTAGCGTCAGTCAATTTCAGATTCTCGCGTACTTCGTCTGTAAGAGGATATGCGATGAATCCAGGCCACAGATTGGCATCGTTGGAAACAACATTGTTATCCCGGGCTTCAATTACGGCAGAGACGGTCTGCTGTTTTCCACCACGAATAACCACAAATTCTGCTTTTTCACCTACGGTCAAATCACCTACATCACGGACAAGTTGATCAACATCTTTTACCGCACGTCCATTGAGTGAAATAACATAGTCACCAGCCTGAAGACCGCCTTTTGCTGCAGGAGATCCCTGGAATACCTGAGAAGCAAATGCACCGTTGACAGAACCAACTCCCAGAGCCTCTTTATATTCATCAGTTACTGATACAAGAGAAACACCCATCCAACCATAGGTAACCTTACCGTCGCGAATGAAGTCATCAATAGCGCGTTTTATGTTATTTATTGGGATACTGAACCCTAATCCCTGTGAACCGCCTGATTGAGAAGCGATCCAGGTATTAATGCCAATTACTTCACCATAGATGTTGATCAGAGGACCACCTGAGTTTCCCTGATTGATGGCAGCATCAGTCTGAATGAAGTCGCTGATATTTCCGATAGAAGCACCAGACCTGCCGGTAGCACTTACAATACCCTGTGATACAGATGAAGAATATCCCAATGGAGTTCCCATGGCAAAACAGATATCACCAACTTGCACAGCATCAGAATCACCTAATTTTGCAACCGGTAGGTCTTCTTTTGATTCAAAGCTGACTAATGCAATATCTTTTCGTTCATCTGCACCGACAAGCTTTGCATCAATTTTCGTTCCATCAAGCAATTTTACTGTAATCGTTGTAGCAGTTCCTGCAACGTGATAATTAGTCAGGGCATAATAGGTTGATTTTTCTTTCTTTACGATAACACCAGAGCCAAGACCAGAAGTTTCATATTCCTGTGCTTCCTCTCTTGGGCTGCTTCCATCACCAAACAGGAAATTAAAAGGAAAACCATTCATGTTCATAACCTGTCGGGTTTTAATTTCTACAACATCAACTTCTACAACAGCTGGTAATACTGCAGATGAAACAGCCCTATTTGCCTGCTGCAACGCTTCAATTACCGTCAGTGCTTCAGTCGGTATCTGAACAGCCGGACTGCTATCAGCATAAACCGTATTTTTGGTACTTCGTTTTGCAGCCTCAGCGCTCACTGCTACATTACCTGCAGAACAAGACAATGAAAAAAGAATAAAGGAAATAGCGGCTACACCCAAAGTGATACCGGCAATTTTTGTCCACCGTTTCATATAAAACCTCGAAAATGAATTATCACTGCAACTTCAGAATTACTCTTTAGAAGTCACTTCTTTTCTAAAAAAAAGGTGTCACATCCAAGTGACACCATAAACATAATACTTTTTTGCACCAAAGGTTACTAAAAAGTGATGAAAACTGCTTAAAAAAATTGTTATTTACAATTAGTCGCGGTCTGTCAGGATTTCAGTATGATCCTTGAAAACAGCAACAGTATGTTCTTCATGACAACTGATTTTTCCATCCGCAGTAACAATGGTCCAGCCGTCATCAAGCTGCTCGACTTCAGGCACTCCCAGATTAATCATAGGTTCAATAGCTAAAACCATACCTGGTTGTATCCTTGGATTAGGTCCATGAGAAGGAAGATTAGGAATTGATGGATCTTCGTGAACAGAAAGACCTACTCCATGACCGCAGAATTCATACACAACGCCATATCCGTGTTTTGAAGCAACACCATATACTGCTTCCCCAATATCACGGATGCGGTTACCGGCCTTGCAGGCTGCAATTCCAGCTGCAAGACATTCTTTTGTTACAGACATCAGTTTTTCAGCTTCTGGTGATACTTTTCCAATAGGAATAGTAACCGCCGAATCGCTGATATATCCATTCAAATCGATACCAATATCCAACGATACAATATCACCATTTACGATTTTGCGCTTTTTACTGGGTATACCATGAATAACTTCATCATTTATTGAAATACACGCAGCCCCATCAAAATCCTCAGCATACCATGCAGGTGTTCCACCATGCCGGGTAATGAATTCTACTACCATATCATCAACATCGCGGGTAGACATTCCTGCCTGCACTTTAGGGATGATATCTTTATACAGCTGTGCAAGCAAATGACAGGATTCCCGAATACCAGCAATCTGTTTTTCATTTTTCAATCGAATCATAGTACACCTCCATATTTTCTTCGTAAAACAGGCCCCATAGCTACAGAAGGATCAAGTCTGAAAGCTTCTTCCAGACATATCCGGGTAGTATTAGAATCATCCATACGATCATATACTTCTGCCATTTTTACTAACAAAAGAGCATCATCTTTCGACGATAATTTCAATTCCAGAGCACGTTCCCAGGCATCAAGTGCAAGCTCATCAGAAACACTTCCACCTAACTGGCGGAATAAAACCTGACGCATTAAGAGCAGTACTTCAGGAAAAAAGTGACGGAAATACGAATAACTGTATTCCATCTTGATAATCTGCTCAAGTAATACCACTGCATCATAGTATTCTCCACGAAGAACCAATTCTTCTGCAAGAATAAAACCATAATCCATAAAATCTTCCCGGGTAAACCATCGTGAAAGAGAAAAACCGGGGACTTCTGTATTGAGTTTTTTAAATAATGCAACAGCATCATCTTCCCGGTGATGCATCAAGTCAAAGAAAATCAACTTACAGTTACTTTCTTCATCATTCTGCTCAAGCAGCCAGCGACGATAATCAAAAGAATGCTCATTTCGGCGGCTATACTGATATCGCATCTGATGAGAAAACTGCTCATCAAAGAGGGAACGCTGATGAATATTTGAGAGTATCTCGTAAGCTTGCGTCAATAACCGGAAATCTTCAGCAGCTTTGGCAATTGCTTCCTCACCACCCTGGACACCTTTTACGGTAGACTGAATAGTATCAGGATGCAGCAATTTTGCCTTGGTACGATATGCCCGTTTAATTTCAGCTGCAGTTGCAGTCTGACTAACTCCGAGAATTTTGTAGTAATCCAGCATGATATAAGATTACCTTAACCGATTTTTCTGCCTACGCTGGGTGCGTGGTCTGCATTAAGGATTACATCAAAATAATCCAGTTTCATGCCTTCTTTTTCCATGTTATACATAACGGCACGACACATTTTTTCAGACTGAAAACCTCGTTTTACAACGAGAGCGCAGCCCTTTTTTCCGGACACAGAACCACACTGTGACATGATAAACGGTAATTTTTCAGGAACTTTCGCACCAAACAACGGTGATGCTTGAACGACAACAGCAATATACTCATACCCAGTGGTACGAATAGTATCTGACTCAAGATTACCGTTCTTTACATCAACCTGATTGCCACGTTCTACTGAGGCTTTTTCTAAAGCACTGAGAATACGTTTGTGATTTTCGTTTTCGTTATTTAAAAATGATAGAATTAAAACTCGCATAGTCCCTATAGATTATGCCATTTTGTATAACTGTTCAATCATTTTTTCGCGTACCATAAGCACAGAACAATGCGCATTTATCAGAATATCCCGGTATGCTTCTGTCAGTACATCCCGCTTATCAGTGCCATGACCCTCAAAACCACCAAGAAGAATTAAATTAGCATCAATTTCGTCAGCTGCAGTACATACTTCAGTCCAAACTGCACCATGACGAAGCTCTGTATCTACATTGATACCCTTCTTCATACCAAGAGCTTTAACATAATCAAGATACCGTGTTCCGTCTGCCTGTAGATTCTGTTCATACTCACGGCTTTCTTCAGCCACAAACAGTTTACTCAAAGTAAGCTGTTTTAAGGTTGCAGTATCAACTACGTACACTGCCTTTAAACTGCATTTATACAGTTTAGCCATAAGAATTCCGTACTCTGCTGCCTTAATTGAGGCTTCTGACCCATTCACTACAATCAATACTTTTTGAAACAACGGCTTGATCATTAGTTTTTAGCGCTCCTTGTCTTAAGGTTTTTAAGAACGAAAACATTCTCACGTTCGCGTTCTTCAAGAACAGCTTCAATATAGGTCTTTGTTTCACGCGCCTGAGGTATTACCATCTTATCAAGGGCGTTAACACGACGCTGTGTTTTTTTAACTTCAGTAGCCAAACGCCAAACAATTGTTCTGATAGAAGCCATCTCGGTCAGAAGTTTCAGCAGTTCAAAAAACTGAACCATTACTTCATCAGTATCAGCGTAGGAATCCATAAAAGAATAAAACAATTCTCTTTTCGGTAATTCTACTCCAATTGACCGAAACTGCATACCTGCGGCTATAACACTTTTTTCAGAGATAGTAAAATCATAGCTTACAGCGTGGCTAATTCTTTCAACACGGTCACCACCTACAGCCATCATCATATTTTTCAAAGCAGGATATGCCTGAGCAACTGTTTTATCAATCTGCTGCTCAAGCATTTTTACCTGTTCTACCATATGCATCAATTCCATTACCAGAATTTCCCGCTTCTGCTCCAAAAGGTCATATCCATCTTCAGCTACGGTCAGTTGTTCCTTTACGGCGAGAAGATTTGACTTGGTTGGAGCAATATTGGACTTAGCCATACATTAGTCCTCTTTAGGCAGATATTTATCAATAAGTTCAGGATTAATACGATACAGCTCGCTTCTTGGTAATTCTGAAAGAACTTTCCATCCGATATCAAGGGTTTCCTCAATAGTACGGTTTTCGTATTCACCCTGTGTCAGGAACTGACTTTCAAACTTTTCACCAAACCGCAGGTACTGTTTATCAAGGGCAGAGAGTTCCTCTTCACCGATAATGGCAGCAAGGTTACGGATTGATTTAACTTTTGAATAAGCCGCAAAGAGCTGGCTTGAAACATCTTTATGATCGTCTCGGGTCATCTTTGCCCCAATACCGTCTTTCATCAGACGGCTCAGACTTGGAAGACCTGCAACAGGTGGGTACATACCCTTCTGAGACATTTCACGGTCAAGTACAATCTGACCTTCAGTAATGTAACCGGTAAGGTCAGGAATTGGATGAGAAATATCATCGTTCGGCATGGTAAGAATAGGAATCTGAGTAATGGAACCTTTAGATCCCTTGATTTTACCCGCACGTTCGTACAACTCAGCAAGGTCTGAGTACAGGTATCCAGGATATCCCTTACGACCGGGAACCTCACCACGGGTGGTAGAAATCTCGCGAAGTGCTTCACAGTAGTTGGTCATATCAGTCAATACAACCAGTACGTGCATGCCTTTTTCGTATGCCAGATATTCTGCAGCGGTAAGAGCACAACGGGGAGTAATGATACGTTCAATAGAAGGTGCATCAGCAAGTGACTGGAACATTACTACTTTTGACAGTACACCAGACTTTTCAAAGGTATTTTTGAAGAACTGAGCAACGTCGTATTTAATACCCATTCCGGCAAATACCATCACGAAGTCTTCATCAGCACTACGGATTTTTGCCTGACGGATAATCTGAGCAGCAAGTCTGTTATGTGGCAGACCGTTACCAGAGAAAATCGGCAGCTTCTGACCACGAATCAGGGTATTCATACCATCGATTGAAGAAATACCAGTCTGAATAAAGTCACGGGGATATACACGTGCATAGGGGTTAATCGGATATCCGTTAACATTCAATTTCTTAGAAGAAGTAATTTCAGGATAACCATCAATCGGTTTTCCCAATCCATTGAAAATACGACCCAATAATCCTTCACCAACGCGAAGTTCCATCGGTTCATTCAAAAACTCTACCGTAGATTCATCCAAGTCAATACCAGTAGTAGAACCGAAAATCTGTACTACAGCATATTCCTCAGAAATATCAATTACACGGCCAGTACGTTTTTCTCCGTTCCGATCCCGGACTGCTACAATTTCACTGTAAAAAACATCTTCAGTGCGACGAACAACAATTACTGGACCATCAACCGAAGTAACACCGGTATATTCAATTCCTCTCATAACTTATACCTCAACCTTACGGTAAACCCGTTCGATAGCAGAAAGTTCTTCATCCATCTTAAGTTCAATTGCCTTAATCTGTTCAAGCTTATCATTGGGAACAGTTGTTTTAATACGGATAATCTGTTCACGGCATGGCAGCTGAGTAATCTTAAGAAGTGGAGCACCCTGTTTAATGATGGCCAGAGATCTTTCATAGAACTGCATGATTAATTGCAGAATCAGAATCTGTTTTTCAGGAACCGAGTACACATCAATGTCGTCAAATGCACTCTGCTGAAGGAATCCGTTCTTAATCATTTCAGCAACAGTCAGAACAAGGCGTTCTGTGTCAGGAAGAGCATCAGGACCAATCAAGCGTACAATCTGTTCAAGACGCTGTTCTTTCTTCAGCAGTTCCAGTGCCTCAAGACGAACCTGTGCCCAACGGGGGTCAAGACGGTCCCACCAGCCACGAACTTCGTCAGCATATTCAGAATATGATTCAATCCAACCAATAGCAGGATAGTGACGGGCATTTGCCAGTTCACGGTCCAGAGCCCAGAAACAGCGGATAAAGCGTTTGGTATGCTGGGTAACCGGTTCAGAGAAGTCACCACCTGGCGGGGAAACTGCTCCAATAACCGATACACTTCCCTCTTTTCCGCAAAGGCTGGTAATACGTCCGGCACGTTCATAGAATTCTGCAAGACGGGTTGGAAGATATGCAGGGAAACCTTCTTCTGCAGGCATCTCTTCCATACGTCCTGAAAGTTCACGAAGTGCTTCAGCCCAGCGGGAAGTAGAGTCTGCCATAATAGCAACCGCCATACCCATATCACGGTAGTATTCTGCAAGAGTAATACCTGAATACAGGGAAACTTCACGAGCTGCAACAGGCATATTTGAAGTATTTGCAATGAGAATGGTACGTTCCATAAGGGAGCGTCCGGTTCTTGGGTCAATCAGCGAAGGGAATTCGGTAAGTACGTCGGTCATTTCATTACCGCGTTCACCGCATCCAATGTAAACGATGATATCAGCGTCACACCATTTTGCAATAGCGTGCTGAGTCATGGTTTTACCGGTACCGAAACCACCTGGAATTGCAGCAGTTCCACCTTTTGACAGAGGGAAGAACACGTCAATTACACGCTGTCCGGTTACCAGAGGTTCAGTTACGGTAAGTTTCTGTCCATAAGGACGAGGTTTACGTACTGGCCAGTACTGTGCAAGGTAGATTTTTTCACCCAGCTCAGTTTCTGCAATAACATCATTAATGGTATACTCTCCTGCAGCTGCTAATGTAGTTAGAGAGCGACCACGGATAGTCGGTGGTACCATGATTTTATGGAGAACCGAAGAAGTTTCCTGTACAGTACCAATTACTTTACCAGGCGATATTGCTTCTCCCTGGGTTAAAACCGGGATAAATGACCACTTTTTCTCTACATCAAGGGGTTCAGTACGCTGCCCAGGAGTAAGGAATGCACCTGCATTTTCATACATGGTTTCCAGAGGACGCTGAATACCATCATAAATGGTACCTACAAGACCTGGTCCTAAACGAACAGAGAGTGGGCGTTTATTACAAACAACAGGCTCTCCAATATGCATTCCGGTATCATCTTCATATACCTGAATAGTAGACATGCCCGACTTCTGACGGATAATTTCACCAATAAGTTTTGCATTACCTACATCAACTACATCATACAAACCGCATGATTCCAGTCCCTCTGCATACACAATCGGACCAGATATACGGGTAATTCTTCCAGTTACAGTATTACTCACGACGGCAACCTCCCACCGAACAATGTCGAAACAAGTTCATAACGATTAGCATCAACAATGTCCTGAATGAGTTCTTCTATAGTTACGCGGCAACGAACCGCATTATCGTCACTAGTAAGGATACAACCGGTGTAACTTTCTGCAGTTTCACCAGATGGAGTACAAGAAAGAAGAGAACCTTTTTCAAGATTTGCTTCTAAAAGTTTTTGAATACTATTGGTATCAAACCCGTTTACTACGGCTGATACTTTTTTACCAGACAGTGCACTGAGACAACGGCAAAGCATTTTTTCAACCAGAGCCAATTTATCCTTTTCTGTCAGGTTAGTAATATATTGACCGATGGCATCGGTCATTGAACGATCCTGGAATTCAACCAGAAAACGCTGTTTTTCAAGAGGATATGCAGCATTAAGATCGCGTTCAAAAGCTGCTTCTAAAGAAGCATAATATTCTGTTTTTTCAACTTTCATAGCATCCAGACGAGTCTGAACACTTGCACCAATCTTTTCTACTTCTGCATCAGCATTTTTGAGAATACGATCGGCCTTTTTACGGGCATCTTCCTGAATCTCTTTATCAAGAATTTCTGTAGAGCGAAGTTCTTCCATACAATTTACCTGAAATCAATTTACCAAAAACAAGCATATACCGCGTATCGTTCGTTAGAATGACAGCAGGTATACAGCTTGCTTATACCTGAATACCAACTGCTTCACGGATAGATTCAGTCAGTGATTTTTTACCAGCAACATGCCCCTGCATTCCGGGAATCTCCACCAGAAGGGGATACTGGCCATCTTTCTGCCACTTAAGCACTTCTTCCTCAAGGAGGACTGATACATCTTCAGTTAAGATGAGCACTTTTGGTCGTTCTTCAGTAGGTAAACCAGTCTGACCAGTTACCCGATTGAAAGCTTCAAGGGCTTCTGTTCTGTTTACAGCAACAGCACCCTCTACGCCAACCAGACCAAAAGCGAGAACAAGCTCACGCTCACCTATGACAAAATATTTCACTATTCGTTCCGTTGAATTAGAGAATAATGATCAGCAGGGCTACAAGGAATCCCCACAGACAAATACCTTCAGCAAGACCTACGAAAGGCAGAGCTTTACCTGACAGTTCAGCATTTTCGCTCATTGCACCCATTGCAGCAGCACCGATTTTACCTACAGCCATACCACCTGCGATACAAGCAATACCTACAGCCAGACCTGCAGCGATGTATTTTGCAACACCAGTTGGATCTGCAGCACCAGTAGACTGAGCAAATGCTCCTGCTGCTACAAAGCAGAGCAGCATCAGAGTTACGATAATTTTCTTGTTCATAAAAAACTCCTATATTTACCTGACGTTTATCAGGAATGGATACTAATACTGTTTACTTCTGATTATAAGTAAACTTAAATGGAATAAACTCCTTACCTGTTTCAGTAAAGAACTTACTGAAGAATTCATAGTACTGCAGACGCATTACCTGAATTGCAACAATCATACCTTCAAGTACAACAACTACAGCGTTACCGATGATGTATACAGCGAGGCTTCCTGCCCAGTTTGATACAAGTGACTGCATGGTAAAGATAATGAATCCCAGTACAGCATGAGCCAGAGCAAATGCACCTACACGAAGGAATGACAGTGAATTTGAAAGGTAACTTGAGAATACTTCAAGAAGTTCTACGACACCTTCAATTACTGCAGCAAATGCACCGTTTTCAAATACTGGACGTTCACCATCTACAAGCCGTTCCAGAGGACCTGCAGCAAATACACCCAACAGTGTTACTGCAATGACAACCCAGTCATACACAGCAATTGAGTGATCGAAGAATGCAATCCGCAAGGCCATAACAACGACATACCAGAAGAACAATGCACCACAAAGACCGGTTTTTCCAAAGAAAGCCTTTCCGTGATGCTTCATAGTAAGATTGTTTACAAAATTAATTACAAGCCCAATTGAGTTAATAATGAATCCTACACCACAGGTAAAGCCCAGGAACATAAACATTTTGCCAACCGTATCAGCAGATGGCATCATATGCAGAATCGGATGGAATGCATTTTCTCTGCCAACAAAAATTCCAGTCAGGAATTTTGAAACAGGGGCAAGCAGATGTTCATTACCAAAGAATTCACCAGTAAGCAGACCCATAATGGTACTAGCCGTACCGATACAGACAAATACCGGACCAAATTTATACCAGTTTTTTGCAGGCGGGAACTTTTTGAGACACAACAGGATACCAACCAGAACAAAGACAAGTCCCTGACCGGCATCACCGAACATAATACCGAACAGCAGAGTGAAGAAGAATGCAACAAACGGTGTAGGATCCACTGTTCCATACAGAGGAGCACCATAACTGAAAATAATGCGTTCAAAACTGGAAACAACTTTGCCGTGGGTAAGTTTAACAGGAACCTTTTCGTGCCCCTGCTTAACAGAAGGAACTTCATTTGGTTCATATGCACGGATTGCAATACGGTCTTCAGTCAGTTCATCCAGTTCTGACATCATAGCATCACTGTCAGATGCAGGAATCCAACCAGTAACGCGGTAAACAAGCTGTGTTGATTCCAGCTTGTCACGAACTTCACAAATCTGCATACCAATACTGAATTTACGAAGTAACGTCTGAATAACAGCAGTATGAGTTTCGGCATAATTAGCACGTTCACGGGCAATTTCTTCAACTGCACGTTCAGCTTCTTCTTTCTGATTTTTAAGACTTTCCAGAACATCCTCCGGAATTCCTTTAAAATCTTTCGGAACTTCCATGCCTACAAAACCAAACCGTTTCAATTCAGAGTCGAGAGCAAACCGTCCTTTTTTTGAAGAAGCAGCAAGAATCCGGGAAGGATCATTTCCCAACGGAATAATTACTGCACGATCACCAACAGCAAACTTTAATTCATCCATAACTGCAGGATCAATTTTTCCGATACGAAGTGAAAGGAATGAAAGATGCTCAAGTTCACTATAAGCAACCTGCAGATTTGAGAATGCCAGAGCTTCATTATATGCTTCTGTTACCCGTTTCAACTCTTCAGAACAGGCAACCTCGCGAGGACGCAAATCTTCATCGACTGCGTTAAGAATATCAAGATAAGTAGCGTCATCCTGCTCTTTATCAGGCATTGTACTTGATTCGTCGTACCCTTCCACATCAGGAATACCTAAATACGTACGAACAGCCTGCAGCTTTTCAAATCCATCCCGATAAACATTTGTCACATCAGAATTTTTACTTTCATCCAGCTGCGTCTGAAACTGAAAGTTTCCGCGCTTACCGAGGAATTCAAGAACTTTTTCGATGTCTTCCTTTAGAATCATGAGCTCAATGAGCTTCATCTTTGTCGTTTTTGCCATATTTATCACTCCACAACGCCAGCAAATTCTTTAATTTGCTGTTCGTTTACCAGAAGGCGAAGTCCTTCTGCAGCTGTCCTGATACAATCCATCTCATACTGCTTGATCTTAAACCAAGTTACCAACACACAGTCAGTAAATGGGTGCTGATGAAACAGTTTCAATGCACGTTTATTCATTGCAACTTTTGCTTTCTGTTGTACATACCGGGGATCAATAAACCATGGAACACCAGGTTCTGCCGGATTCAAAAGATCCGCATATTTCCATTTTTCCCAATCGGAAGGGTTATCAAATGCAAACTTAAGAAGCTTTACAGCTTCGCCTGCCAGGGGATCACTTTCATCAGCTACGGTATGAAGCGGTACTAACTGAGCTTTTATCTCATCATCCTTCATGTCGTAATAGTTCTTTAAGCGTATTGCCCAAAGGCAGTTATTCAACACCAGCTCTTCTTTAATGAGTTTTTCTACTGGAGCACGTTCATACGAGGGGATTTTTTGACAGGCATTCCAGAGAGACCGCATATACTGCGCGTCAAGACGGAGGTCTACGTCTTTCTGTTCTGAGCGGTCAGGAACCTTGTTATACCATGACAGAGGTGAATCAGCGGTAATCTTTGCAATATCGGGATATGCTTTTATGTTAAGCATACTATGCTGGCCAATATCTACCAGATTTTCAGGAACAGGTTCTTTATCGTTGATAGCGTGTGCTATATCTTTTAAATTGCAAAAATCATAATATTGCAGGAGAGCAAGGGAGACAGGCTCCGGTTTGGAGTAACATCCCAAAAGCATTGAAAAATCAGCGATGAACTGTTCTTCAGCTTTACGCTCTAACTGCTGGGCCAGCATTACCTCCGGTACTAAGGGTACCTGAGTATCAAATACTAATGTCCATAATTCTGAAAGTGACTTAGCCTGAAAGAGTTTAACCGCACGAGGACCGACAAAAGAATTTGCCAGCATACCGCTCGCTTTGGCATAGACATAGGCCGATGCGCCAGACTTATCCATAAACCGTATCCTTAAAATTCCGTATTCCATTCGATTATTATTCACATCATCACTTTCATGACAGAATAATAATCCAGCCTGAATAGCTCAGAACCAGTTACTTTGCAAGTAATTCCTTTAACAACTGGTTAAACTGATCTTCAGTTTTTGGAGTATTTTCTACTCCTGCTTTAAACGAATCAATCTGTTTCTGGTGATCTTCAAGCAATGCCTTTTTTTTGCTGGAAAATGAATCTTCCAATGACGATACAAGTTTTTCATACCCAGCTTTATACTGATCATCAGCTTTTGATTTGGCTTCAGTAATACGGCGGTCAGCCTCGGTCTGAGCATCAAACAGCATTGTTGCAGCTTGCTGTTCAATATCAATCAAATGTCCAATAACATCTGTTTCTAATGCGCTCATAAAATTCCTCTTTTACTATCTTACCACTTTTTTTTATCTTCATAACGTATTTTTTCAATCAATAGCAGGTGAATTGAAAAAACGTTGTTTTATCGTAATTTTAATACTGTAACGCATGAATCGATAGAGTTTTATCGATTCATGCCTAAAAAATTTTGGAGCAGCATCAGCTACTCCAAATATCATTTACAGTTCAGAATCATATTTACAAAGTAATGAATGCACCTGATCAGCAGAAGTCTGCTCCAGCAACTCATCGTATGCTGCAGGTGAATCGATTACCTGAGCCAAGCGACTGAGAACCCTCAGATGGTATTCACTATCTGTCGTAGCAGACAGAAGCATAAATATGATATGAACAGGTTTGTTATCCAGTGCGTCATACTCTACACCACGGCGTGAAATACCGATGGCTCCGATACAACCTTTAACAGCATCTGACTTGCCATGTGGAACTGCAATTCCCGGTTTAATTCCAGTACTCATTTTTGACTCACGTTCCATGACAGCTTCAAGAAGTTTCGTACGATCCAGTGATGGGTCTGCAGTCACCAACTGCTCAATCAGTTCTTCAAAAGCTTCTTCTTTCTCGGAACTTTCCAACTGAACAACAATTGTGTTGGGTTTGAAAACCTCACCAAGAATCATACGATACCTCCGGTTTGTTTTTTATTCAGCGTCTGCAGCACTCATTTCAGCAGGAGCTGCAACTGGAGTTTCATCAAGCCAGTATTCAGCAGTTCCGGTTGCTTCAGCAGATTCCATAACAGCGCCATCAAGACTTTTTACTGTTGGAGCTCTGTTCATGAGAGCAAGAGCCAGACAGGCAACAAAAAACAGGGTTACAAGAACATAGGTTGTTTTTGTAAGAATATTTCCTGATTTAGCACCAAAAGCCTGAGCTGCTGCTCCACCGAACATACCGCCAAGACCGTCGCCTTCTTCATTCTGAATAAGAACAATAGCTACCAGTAAAATAGATACGATTACAAATGCAACCAGAAGGATTACTCCAACAACACCCATTTTTATTCTCCTAGTTCGTTCTGCACAAAACCTCTGCAGAACGGTGTGTTTGAACATATTTTGTACAAATATACTTTATATGGCAGGTTTAATCAACAGAAGAACGGAGGCTTTGGGCAAGTTCTTTCCAAACCACCTTGTCTTTATCACTCAGACTTGCAAAATCCTTCTGCTTTCCCCAGGCAGAGAAATCTATAAAACGACCGGTCCGTTCCAGCAGCAGACTGAAGATATTTTCCTGAAAATCAGAAAGCCAGCGGGGGATTTTTCGTCCCCGAAGCTGCACGAGCCGGCCATAATGAGCCGCACACATTCCTTCAGAGGATGTAAAAATGCGTTGTAGTTCTGCATCGTCTTCAGGGCTGAGTTTGCAGGATTCCACAAGAAACGTAAGAAATTCTGTTTCAATGCGGTCCTGCTCTGCACATGCAGGACAAGGGGCTTTATATTTACGCATTTTTTTCTTTTTGAAATCTTCAAGTTTTTCAGCCAGTTCACCCTGTCCAAGAATGGCAACAGCAAGACCATCACGATAACTGAGCAATGTACGGGCATGATCACGGCAGAAGCCGCCAGCTTCACGATATTGAGCGCGGAATACCCGGTCTGAAATATGCTCAAAAAGCATACCATCGATGTACCGGTAAATCCGTTCATTAACGATGGTACAAAGAGGACAGCCCGGTTTTTCGCAGGCTTTCTGCCAGGCGAAAAAATTTACGTGTTTCTCATTTGCCATGGATGTCCTCCCTATGCGTTACTTCAGCAGTTCGCCAAGATCTTTAACATGAACGGTGGCGCCAGGCAGGTTTTCCGGAGTTCCGATACCGATGGCTTTCATGCCGGCAGAAGTTGCAGCCTGTACACCGGCAAGAGAATCTTCATATACGGTACAGTCGTTCCAGGCCAAGCCCAGATTGTCAGCACCTTTGGTAAATACTTCCGGATCAGGTTTTGCTTTTGATACTGAATTACCATCGACGATTGAATCAAAGTAACTGGTAATGTTCAGACGTTCCAGAATCAGAGGGGCATTTTTACTTGCTGACCCCAGAGAAATCTTGATACCGGCATTGCGGAGTGCAATAAGATACTCTTTGGTACCCGGCAGCAGAGCAGATTCATCAAGGGTATACAGATATTCTACATACCAGTCATTCTTTTTCTTTGCCCATTCAGTTTTCTGTTCATCAGTAGCAGTAATGCCACCTTTTCCCAGAAGAATTTCCAGGGAGCGCATACGGCTTACACCCTTCAGTTCTTCGTTGTCTTTTTCAGTAAAATCAAAACCCAGTTCTTTAGCCAGGCGTTTCCATGCCAGATAGTGATATTTAGCAGTATCAACAAGTACGCCGTCCAGGTCAAAGAGAGCGCCTTTGTTTCCTAAATTAAGTTCCATAATTTTCTCCTCTTATATTGTAACGGCTCTGATAGTGCAAAGCGAGCCGATTAGCTTACTGATTCTTTTTTCCAACACCTTTTTTAAGGCCGCGTTTGAATTCAGTAACGCGGGCACAAGCCGTGGCAGTCCAGGGGCTTCGGTCGCCCCGCTTTAAAAAGTGATATCCTACGCCGGCAATCATGGCACCGTTATCGGTACACAGCTTTAATGGCGGAAATACACATCTGATATCACTTCGTTCTGCCAGCAGTTCACGAAGACGGCTGTTGGCAGCTACACCACCGCCGGCAACAACCGTTTTAATGCCGGTATCATCACAGGCTTTGAACAGACGGCTTAACAGAATGCGGATTGCAGTGTCCTGGAATGCAGCACAGATATTCTCCGGCGTTTTTTCGTATTTGGGATTCCAGAACTGGTCAATCTGATTGATGGCAGCAGTTTTCAAACCGCTGTAAGATACATCGTAGCGGTGTTCGCCCTCTTCTCCCTTATCCAGCTTGGGCATAGGGAAATGAGCGGCTTTTGGATCGCCATTTTTTGCCAGGCGGTCAATGATAACGCCTCCCGGATATCCCAGGTTGTGAAATTTGGCTACTTTATCAAATGCTTCGCCTACAGCATCATCGATGGTAGTTCCCATAACTTCGATGTCATCAAAGTTGTTTACTTTACAGATGATACTGTGCCCGCCGGATACCAGAAGTCCGATGTACGGATAGGTCACGTCCTTCATCAGGTCTTCGCCACCCGGCAGTACCAGATTGGAAGCATACAGGTGTCCCAGCATATGGTTAACGGCGATAAACGGTTTATTGGTTGCCCAGGCAAGAGATTTGCCGAAAGTGAGTCCCATTAAAAGCGCCCCCATAAGACCGGGACGGTTGGTAGCAGCAATGGCATCAATGTCATCCAGAGTCAGGTTTGCTTCTGCAAGAGCCTGCTTTACCACAGGAAGAATCCATTCAGCATGCTTGCGGCTGGCAATTTCAGGCACAACACCGCTGTATACCTGATGAAAAGGAATCTGGGTTGCAATTACGTTACTGAGAATATATTTACCGTCTTCCACAATGGCACAAGCGGTTTCGTCACATGATGATTCAATACCAAGTACTTTCATAAGCGTCCTTTACTGGTGTGTATCCTATCACAATTTATCAACGGTGGTAAATTGATATCCCTGGGCAGCAGCTGCAGACATCTGTTTTTTCAATACATCTGCCAGAACCGAACTGCTCCAGACATGACCAATCATAACAACAGAACCTTTTTTATCAGCAATTTCCAGACCTTTTTTGAAATAAGCCGTCATACTTTCAGCATCTTTTTCATTATCAAGGAAAATGTCACGTTCGTAGATTCTCATACCAAGTTCTTTTGCCACGGTACGACACACCGATGCTGAATTGGTACGGGAATCGAGGAAGAAAATTCCCTGATCTTCACAGATAAGAAGTATCTGCCGCATAATGTTTTCATCGGTAGTAATCAGACTGCCTTCATGGTTGTTAACACCATCAACAGGGCCAATTTCGCCGATATTCTGCAGCATGGTAAAAGCGGCAACTTCAGGATCCATATCCGGCTTTATGGCTCCAGGGCCTGGATCAGTAGAAAGGTTCACCGCCTGCATGGGCTGATGGAGCATAAGGCCTTTTCCCGCTGCACGTATCTGTTTTGCCGCATCTGCAGAATGCGCCAACTGAGGAAGAACAGCGACTGTCAGTGGATAACTGATGGAAAGAAATGGTTTCAATTGAGACAGATTATGTCCACCGTCATCAAGAATAATGACTACTTTGGGGCCTTTTCCGGCTGCATATTTAGGAGTTGCGGCAGGGCCCGGTGCAGGTGCTGCCGGCACTGCTGGAACTGGAGATGGCGCAGGAATTTCAGGCTTTGGTTTCTGTTCCGGCTTTATTTCCGGTTCTGGAGGTTGAGTTGTTTTTGATACTGTTTTTTCCGGTTCAGCTTTTTCATCAATCTTTACCGGCTCAGGCTGAGTAACGTCAGGAGAAGAATCGGCTGCAGGGGACACGGACACCGGAGATTCTGATACACCGTCTGAAGCAGTTGCAGAACGATTGGCCGGTGACAGCAAAATACTTGCCGTCAGCATAATTGCTCCGGCACAAAGAATACATACGGACAGGAGCGCAATCTGCCGGTTTGACAACTGCGTCTTCTTTTTTTTACTCATGTCCGTATGGTATCACTTTCAGGCAGTGCGGACAATTCCCTTTTCTTCTGCCATTGACTGCATTTTTCTTATGGCACGGATTTCTGTCTGACGTACTGTTTCAGCAGAAACGCCAAGCTGTTCTCCAATCTGACGCAAGGTCATAGGGGTATCTGCATTAACCAGATTATACCGATAGCTGACAACCTGTTTTTCCAAAGGTTTGAGATTGTCAAGCATTTCATGCAGCTCAATAAAATCTACCTGCATAAGCATATCAGCTTCTGGCGTAGGTGCCAGATCAGGTATGATTTCACCGAGCGTGTTTTCTGAATCATCAGAGAAACGGGCATCGATACTCATCATGGTATAAGAAAACTGCTCTGCCTGTTCAATCTCTTCAAGAGAAAGATTCAGCCGTTCTGCCAGTTCACCGTTAGTAGCTTCACGCCCCAAAGACTGGTATAAAGCAGCCTTTGCGGCATATATTTTCCTTACAATTTCATCTTTTCTCAGAGGTAAAGAAATCATTGAGGCTTTACCATGGATGTACCGGGTTATTGACTGTGAAATCCATGCATACGCATAGGTACTGAAGCGGGTACCATACGAATAGTGATATTTTTTTGCTGCAGTCAGCAGTCCAATATTTCCTTCCTGAATAAGATCCATAAGATTGAGTCCAAAATGTTCGTACTTTTTTGCAATACTTACGACCAGACGCAGATTTGATTGAACCAGACGAAGCTGAGCCTGTTCATCACCCATCTGGATGCGCTTTGAATACTCAATTTCTTCTTCAAAAGACAGAAGTGGATATTTCAGAATCTGTTTAATGTAACTTGTGTAAATTGCGTCTTCCATTTTGCATACTCCCTTTTGAGGCTGCCAGCGTTGAACGGTAGCAGGCAGCTTCAAAAAAGCTGATAAAATCTCTCACAAAGAGTACTGCAGATTTTGTGCCAACTTTTACACAATAATTAAAATTTTATACATTTAAGGCAAAGAGGAACTGACAGCAATCTGAAACAAAGGGATCTAAGTCTTGTAACTCCTTATTATTTCAGGACTTTCAGCGATAGAAGGCATATCCGTATAAAAAAAAGAACTCTCTAACACAAGAAAGTTCTTTTTTCAAGTTAGTAGATTTTTTTCAAAAAACCATCATAAATTATTACTAATGTATACAAATTTATACACACATACTAAAAACTTACGTATACTTTTGTATACATTACCGTTGCGGATACCGCCATTCTTTTCCGTCAGGGTCTTTATACACCCAATCATCACCGGATTTACGGAACGGCGTCTGCATAATATGTACTTTACCTCCCCCACCGGGAAGATCAACGGCGTACACCGGTAAAGAAAGCCCAGAAAGCTCACCTTTCAATTCACGATACAGTTTAACACCCTGCTCCAGAGGTACCCGGAAATGACTGGTACCGCGTGCCAGATCCCCTTGGAACAGATAGCCGGGTTTTACCCCAAGATTCGTCAAATCCTGAAACAGTTCTGCAAGGATAGGAACGCTGTCATTTATGCCACGCAGCAATACACTCTGACTTTGTACAGGAACCCCACTGTCGCGCAGGAGTTCCAATGCGGAACGACTTTCCGGAGACCAACGGGGACTTATTTCTGCAGGATGATTGATATGGGGAATTACCCACAATGGAACATACTGTCTGAAAAAATGTACAGTTTCTTCAGTAATGCGTTCCGGTGAAAACACGATGGAACGGGTACAGATGCGAAAAAGGATACCGGGGCGTGCAGAACGGATTTCATCAAAAAGCCATCGCAGTTTATCATTCGGGGCGGTAAGAGGATCTCCACCTGAGAGCAGGATTTCCTTTATTTCTGCATGATCCCTAAGATAAGCGCAGACTGGTTCAAGTTCTTCAGGAGTGATGAATCCTTCTCCACTGCCGGCATAGTTACGGCGGAAGCAGAAGCGGCAGTATGCAAAACAGGTGCTGGTGGTTAAAAGCAGACACCGGTTTTTGTACTGGTGAATCAGACGGGGTGTCTTATGGTACAGCTGTGCTCCCAGGGGATCTTCAAGTTCGCACGGAAGAACAGTGTCTTCTGCAGGAGAATAGGTAATCTGGCGGTTCATGGCCGCAAAAAAAGAAGCCGCTTCTCTGTCGGAAGCGGCCTGCGCACCCAGCCGGCTCAGGACCGTCTGGTAATGCGTTGAAATAGTACTGGTAAACTGGCCGTTCATAACTGTAGAAAAGGTATCAACAGCCATGAACTGTGTCAATTATGCTGATTTATTCAGATTAGAATTTGTGGGTGTACTGAACACCAAAGCTGTCAAATCCGCCCTTGAATTTTGCCTGACAAGCAACTTCATCAGCTGCACCGAATTTCAGGATAGATACGGCACTGATACTGAATGAATCGATGATATCGGTTCCGTAAGCACCTTCCCATTCCAGCTGGGTTCCAACAGTCTGCAGAACCAGTGGCATCTGATACGCAATGATCCCCTTTGCATAGTAAGCAGGAGCTGCTACTTTCTGTCCAGCCTGCCAGATAAACGGAGTTTTTGCAGGATTTCCCAGAGCATTGTTGTAGTTCACTTCATACAGCCACTGGGTAACTACATGGTTCCAGTCACCAGGCATTACGGCTGCCAGATCAAACTGGAATGTAGCATTTGCATACCCTTTGTAATACAGAGGAGCAGCATTTACGGCAGCTGAAGCAAGACCATCATTACCCATGAATTTCCAGCCTGAACCGACATAAGCTCCACCTTTCAGAATGATGAAAGCAATAGGGGTCAATGTTGCAGAAAAATCAGCACCAGCAGTAACAGGGGTAACATCTGCATAGGCAGACAGAACAAGATTGTTACCGGAAGTTAATGGATTTGATCCATCGCCATTCAGACATGGCATTGTATAATCAACACCAGCACTCAGTTTTCCTGCAACCGGATACTGAGCTGCTACACTTACAGAACCTCCAAGAGTTCCTTCAGCGGCAACCAAAGTTACAGCACACAGCAGAACACAAACGACAGCTGCAATTTTCTTCATCTCTCTTTCTCCTTATCAATTGAAGCACTAAAATATCGCGATAGTAAAACTATCAGCGCGATATATTCACTATAATCAAAAGTATAGGGGTGAAAACTGATACTGTCAACGGCTTACTTTCCACGTTGTAAACGCAATGATACAATGAGCCCTATGACCGCTGAAAATGCTATTTTCGTTATTGAAATTCTCGGTACCATCTCGTTTGCTTCGAGTGGTGCCGTATTAGCCATAAAAAAACGCATGGACTTATTTGGCGTGTGCACACTGGGAATCATTACCGCTGTAGGCGGCGGTTTGTGTCGTGACATAGTACTGGGTAATGTGCCGCCAGCAATGTTCATTCATCCCGTATACACCATCGTGGCTGTTGTAACCTCTCTCACCGTATTTTTTACCATCCGTTTCTTCAGGAACAAAATGTCTACCCAGGTGGTTTTGTTTTATGAAACAGTGATGATGATTCTTGATACGGCTGGATTAGGGATTTTCAGCGTTATGGGAGTAAACACAGCCTACCGGATGCATTACCGGAATCTGTTTCTGCTGGTGTTCGTCGGTATGCTGACCGGTGTGGGAGGGGGATTAATCCGTGACCTTTTGGCCCAGGAAAAGCCCTATATCCTGACAAAAGATGTGTACGCCGTTGCCAGCATTCTTGGGGCACTGACCTGCGCCATACTGATACGCCGGACCAGCCCACTTATGGCCATGATTGCCGGCGCCACCGTCGTATATGTCATACGGGCTCTGGCCGTACGGTTCAAGTGGAACCTGCCGGTTGCGTAATGCTGTCGTTGCGGCACTGCAGACAGGCATCTCCTGCACGCAGTGCCGCAGAAACAATACCCTTTGACTATACGTACACTTTAGTATATATTGTACGTACAGAAGGTGCGTATGGATAGCAAACTGACATTGAAACTGAATGAGTATTCGATACAGAAAGCCAAGCAGTATGCCATAGAACGGGGGACTTCCCTTTCCAGTATGGTTGAACATTTTTTTAACAGCATAACTGCTGACATGCAGAAACCGGACCAGACAGGCTACAGTCCCCTTGTGCAGGAACTAAGCGGCATCATTTCACTTTCAGAGGACTACGATTATAAGGCTGATTACACCCAGTACCTGGAGTCAAAATATGAATAAGGTATTTGTTGATACCGACATCATTCTTGACCTTTTGGGGAGACGGATTCCACACTTTCATTTTGCGGCACTGCTGTTCACCTTTGGGGAAATGAAAAAACTGGAACTGTATACGTCACCTACGGTGCTGGTAAACACATTTTATATTCTGCAGGAACAGCTGGGAACTGAGGGGGCCCAAACTGCCATCAGGAAATTACGGCTGATTCTCCACATCATTGATTCTACAGAGAAAACCGTTGATCAGGCCCTGAATTCAAACTTTTCTGATTTTGAAGACGCCATACAGTATTACACCGCCGTAAACAACAGCATTTCTACCCTTGTTACCAGAAATATAAAGGACTACAAATCTGCAGCCCTTCAGATTCAGACGCCGGAAGTATTTCTGACAGCCAGAGGCTTTCTGCAGTAGCGAACAAACTGATCAGTTTTCTTCTCTGGACTCCCGTAGTGCGGAAAGGATTTCAGCCTGTTTGATATTTGCAAGGGTTTTAATTCCGGCTCCTTTTTTTTGAAGTATCCAATACTGATGCAAAATTCTGTCTGGCTTCAGAATAGGTTACTACAAGCATTTTATACCTCTCTTTTCCGCAGTTTCTTTCATTTTATTATCATAGGTAAACAACTTGGAGCAATCAACGGAACAATTGTACAAGTTTAAGGTCAAGATTTGATGAATTCTGGTTTATACAGTTCTTGTGTATTGCAGGAGAAACCGGGGTAAAACACCGTCTGTTATACAAATCAATTAGTATTGATGGGGATAATTTCAATACCCAAAATAATACATATTCATAGTGTCAAAAGGAAAAACTTCAGCCAGATTTTCAGTTTTTTTCAAATACAACTGTTCATTTGCTTTATCGCCAAGTTCTGAATAACAATATGCAATTCTTCTGTACGCCTGAAGCAATGCTGGACAAGCGAAAGCTGCATCTTCATTAAAAAAGTTTTCCCATTCTGAAAGAGCAGCCTTAAAATCTGATTTTGTGTTGCTGAATTTTGCTTTTTCCGTTTTAAAATAAGCAAGCCAGTATTTGGGCCAGATGTCGTAAGGATTCATTTTGACTGCATGATTCATATTGTAAATTACATAACCAGCGGCTTTTTTCTGCATTTTTTCAGAATCGATATTATTTAAAAGATAATCCTCAAGCCACATGTAAGAAAACATATATTCGGCATATCTTTCCCATTCTGTCATTGTAAATGTAGGTAAATCTACACAGTGTGAACTAGGTGTCTGTCCCCCTTGAAAAACTTTTTTATCAAGAATATTCAAAGCTTCGTCTAAATTATTTTTTTCATAGCTAAACGGAAATAAATCACCAAAATAGTATTTCAAAAAAGAAATAGCGAATCCAAATTCAACTACATCGAAATCATAAAGAGGAGCTGTTTTATCATTATTAAAATTGCGGACGATATCGTACACGGCCTTTATATTTTCATCAGTTATAATATAAGGATATGTAATTCCATAAATCCGCTGGTCAGTTACGCAAAAATAATCAAAAGCGGATAAGTCTTTTTCAGAAAGGCATTTTTCATCAAGAACTTTGAAATTTGAATCCTTGCCATATTTTACTTTTGTGTAATCATTATTCCTAAGATGCCAGATATCAAAAGCAGCATACTGGTCACCATAATATTTGTTCAAATAATAACCTGATGGATACCAAAGTTCTTCAGAACCATAAACATAATTATGTGGAATTTTGCTTCCGTGGCCGTCACCATAAAAAATAATTGCCTTATCTTCCGGTTTTGCAGCATCCATAATTTCGATTATTGATTTATGAGCCTGTTCATCTCTTGCATTTAGAACAGCAACTCCATCATTCATATCTTCTGGCCAAACAACTCCATTTTCCGGAAAAATTACATTAATCGGGTCTTCCGGATGCAGCTGATTTATACGGGCAATTTCTTTTTCCATTAAATGATATTCATATTTCCAGCCATAAGTACACCATTGAGGAACAATATTAATTTTGTAATTATCATAATTTCCATCAGTATACGAAAAACCATCACCATCTTCTTCAAGAAACAAATAACGGACTCCAGCCTCGTAAAAAGCTTCCATATTCTGAGTCATATAAAGAATTGGAAAAACCGTAGTATGAGTTTCGCTAATAAAAATTATTTTCTTAAATTGAATGGCTTCTAAAATCTGCTCATGGGCATTTTTTGACTTCTGAAGATTGTAAGTGGTTTTACAGCCAGTTGTTAAAAAAAGAAATACAATTGATAACAAGATT
>JAZLJW010000133.1:0-8775 GCA_045597345.1 Treponemataceae bacterium | reverse complement strand
CAATCCGGTAGATTTGTGGAATTATGATAAGACCCTGAAACTAGTTCAGGGTGACAATAAACAACACTTTTTACGGACATCGCCACTCCTTATTGCTCCTGTGGTAGCGGTTACACCATTGGATAAAGGTGGCGGCAAAAGACGGGTTTGACTGGTAGTACAGGTGAGGAAATCCCCACCAGTGGTTTTCGCCGGTATGCATGCAGGACCAGTTTCGGCCGGTTACCGGTTTTGTAGCAGTACATCCGGTTCCAGGATTTGTGCTGTCGTAGTAATGAAATTCATGACCACGGATTGGGGCTGCCGCTGTCTGGCTCCCGGTTTCCTGCACGGATATGTACCCGAACCGCACCAGTCTGCCGGTATACCAGCAGTTGCCGGGAATAACACCTGCCATAGGATAGCAACTGCCATCTTCCGTTGTAATGCTGTCATGCAGATACATGAATCCACCGCACTCAGCAAAACTTGGCATTCCTTTTTCAATAGCAGCCCGAAGCGAGTCTTTCATGCTGGTATTTTCAGAAAGTTGCCGGGCAAACAGTTCCGGATATCCGCCACCGAGAATCAAGCCATCAAGAGTTTGTGGCAGTTCGGCATCGTGAACCGGAGAAAACTCAACCAGTTCTGCCCCCAAATCCCGTAACAACTGCAGGTTATCTTCGTAATAAAAACAGAACGCTTCATCACGGGCTATGCCAATCCGTACCGTGGAAGCCTTCACGGTTGTATCCGGCTTTTTGCAGGCAGCTGTAATAGTGGGCGCAGTTCCAGCAATTTTCAGAACAGCCTCAATATCTACTGTTTGTTCCAACTGAACGGCAGCTTTCTGCACCATGGCCTTAAGGCTCGTAATTTCATCAGGCAGTTTCAGCCCCAGGTACCGCGATTCAATGGAGATGTCAGTAAGTTTCGGTAGGTAACCCAGTAGCGGAACGCCGGTTTTTTCCTGCAGCAGGGACTTCAGGTTCTGGTACAAGGTCTCTGAGCAGTTATTCAGAATAACGCCGGCTATCAGATGCTCTGCATCAAGACTCACAAAACCGTTGATTTCTGCAACCAGCGAGTAACTCATACCTTTTGCATCTACTACCAGCACAACGGGAGCACGGAGAACTGTTGCCAGATGGTAGGCAGACGCATCACTGGTACAGCCGCCTATGCCGTCATAGAGGCCCATAACACCTTCAATAACGGAAATGGGGCTTTGATTGTTGCGGAGAAATAGTTCACGGGTTGTGTCCGGCGGAGTAAAAAACAGATCCAGATTTTTTGAAGACACCCCAAGAATGCGGCTGTGAAAAAGAAGATCAATATAGTCAGGGCCGCATTTAAATGCACTGGGATTGAGTCCGCGATTTTTCAACGCCTGAAGCAGTGCTATCGTAACAAGGGTTTTACCGCTGCCACTTTTGGGAGCGCTGATAATGATGCGGGGCAAATGTCTTGTTTCGGTTGCAGTAGTGGAATCAGTCATGGGCGGTGGCAAAAGTAAAGGCAAAAATATATACCGGATTCTGCGCCTGAAGCAGGTGGTAGTTTCCCAGTTGTGTCGTGCGGCTTATGCCAACTTGCACTACCGAATCATCGGTTACCGGCAGGTCATGCAGCAGTGTAGTAATTTCCGCAATGGATTCCATGCTGACTGCATTTATGACAACCCGCATGGCAGGGTTTTTCTGCTGCAGAACCGCCAGAATAGGCCGCAGATTTCCTTTCGTTCCCCCGATAAACGCATGGGTTGCCGGTGGCAGTGATGACAAAGCTTCCGGTGCCATCCCTCTAACAACCGTAATGTTTCCGCATTCCAATTGACGGGCGTTCTGTTCTGTCAGTTTTAATGCTTCATCGTTACAGTCAATGCCGTATACAGAAATAGTATCAGAAAGCCGGGCAATTTCAGCCGTAACGGAACCGGTTCCACAGCCAATGTCATATACCACAGCATCTGGAGTCAGCTGCAGTTTGCATACTGAAAGATGCCGCACTTCTTCTTTTGTCATGGGCACGTTGCCGCGGATAAACTGGTTGTCAGTCAGGCAAGGGGTCAGGATAGTCATAGGTTATTGTAGCACCTTTTTGTTTTGGGATGGAATGAGGAATCCGCACCAGAGGCCAGATGGATTGAGATCCGGCATTGCAGTGCCGGGTTTCAGTTCCAGAATCTGTTCGTCCGGATACGAAAGCTGGTAGCCAAGAAGTATGTCACAGCAGGTTGCAGTTCCGACAATCTCACGGACATTATCAACTCCAGAGGTAAGGAAGAATACCTTTTCCTGATGGCTCAGAGCCTTCTCCAGTTTTGGTTTCCATTGGCTTTCCGGAATGCCGTGGGCACTGATGATGGTTGCATCCTGCCAGCTGATGCCGGTTTTTGCTGATAGATACTGTATTGATGAAATTCCCGGCAGGACAGAGATTTCTACAGGAGGTATCTGTGGCAAGTGCTGCAGCATTTCCTGCAGCTGGCTGTACAGAGTACCGGCACCGGAATAAAAGCCGGTATCACCGGAGAAGAGTATGACGGCATGAATGGGCGAGGATGTGGTTGTCAGAAGATTTGTCAGCGCTGGCAGTATGTCTTTTGCCAGATAGCTGGGGTTTGTGGGCGCAGTAGAAAGAGGGGAAACTGATTCCAGCATGCGGGGAGCCCCAAAAAGCACGTCTGCCTGAGAAATGGCGGTATGGGCTGCCATTGTCAGATATTCAAGGTTACCCATTCCGATTCCCACCAGCGTAATCCGTGATATCTGGTGGTGAATAGAGGGAACGGGGGATGATGATGAATCAGACGAAAGCCCCAAAAGGGAAAGAACTTCTGTAAGGCCTTTTGCCGTGTGATATCTGGCACTGCAGCTTGTATCCAGAGATTTGGAAGATTCCGGTGGTCGTATGATGAACGTACGGATATGCTGATTCCGGGCTGCCAGCACTTTTGCATCAAGCCCGCCGGTTTTGCCGCTTTCTTTTGTGACCAGCACTGTAATGCCGTATTCAGTAATCTGTGCTTCATTCAGCTTTTGCGAAAAGGGCCCCTGCATGGCAAGAATCTGTTTTCCTTCAAGACCTGCGTCATAGCACAGTTTCAAACTTTCCTGAGCGGGCAGTACCCGGACCATAAGCCGCTTCCGTAAGGTTTCATCAGCGCAGAATGTGGCAAGATCTTTGCTGCCGGTGGTCAGCAGAACCGGGCCTTCTGTGCGTAACAGTGCGTCGGCACATTGGGCAGGGGTATCAAAGTATTCTACCAGTTCAGTGTCATCGGCGGTGGTTTCTTTCAGCGTTTCTGCCGTTTTTACCGGTCGCTGCCATCTGATGAGAGGAACCGTTTGGACTGTTCCAACGCTGGATCGGATATTTTCGGATACTGCTGCTGCAAATGGATGGGTAGCATCAATAACGGCTGTATATCCGCCGGTTTCAATCAGCTCTGCCATTGCACTTTGAGTCATCCGCCCCTGCCGCACTTCAATGTATTCCGATGATATCATTACCTGTTCGCCGTAT
The DNA here is from genome assembly GCA_045597345.1 of Treponemataceae bacterium. Lineage (GTDB taxonomy): Bacteria > Spirochaetota > Spirochaetia > Treponematales > Treponemataceae > Treponema_I. The sequence continues at coordinate 5,268 of JAZLJW010000133.1, read as the reverse complement.
TCCGTTGCTACACAGACGGTGGAAAAAATCTTCTTTTGGGCAAGAGTTTCGGCCAGAATGCGGCCTTCTGTGGTACCGCCAAAAATCAGGAACTTCACAGTGTATAACCCCGTTTGGTTACCAGTTTCGGTTCTCCATTACTCATGACCACTTCTGACTGACTGTTTCCGATGAATACGGTAGTAAGCATGGAAACCGGTTCTTTTACCAGTTGTTCCAGTGTGCATATTTTTGACCGGGTCTCATTCCGTCCGATATTTTCCACATAGCCACACTTCCGTTCCGGGCTTGCACCAGATTCCATCATAATGCGGCATGCCTTTGCCAGATAATCGGCACGTTTATGGGATGAGGGATTATACAGGGTTATGGCAAAGTCTGCAGTAAAGGCTGCACGAAGCCGTTTTTCGATGGTTTCCCAGGGAGTTAACAGGTCGCTTAAGGAGATGACGCAGTAGTCGTGGTTCAAGGGAGCTCCCAAAACGGCAGCGCCACTGTTGGCAGCGGTAATACCGGGAATAACGGTAACCGGAACTTTAGTGTATAGCGGGTTTTCCTTTTGCAGCTGATATAGGGGGGATGCCATACCGTATACGCCGGCATCGCCACTGCAAATCATGGCGACGGTTTTATCTTGCAGTGCCAGGTCAAAGCATAATTTGCAGCGTTCAATTTCCTGCCGCATGGGGGTGGTCATGAACTCTTTTTCGGGGAAGTGCTCTTTTACCAGATCAACATACAGGGTATAGCCCACAATGACATCGCAATTTTTCAGGGCGGTAATGGCTTCACCTGTCATCATATCTATGGATCCGGGCCCAATGCCTACAACCGATATTCCTTTCACTTTCTTTCTCCTTTATTGTCAGCACAATCAGCAGCTCTGCAGTATTACAAATGACCTGCCACCCGTTGAGCACCGCACGAGATGCGGCAACGCCGCAGATAGTCCGCAGTCAACCGAACGTCCGTCGGGCTATTGCTAACGTCATCCCATCCTGACTTATCTTTGAAACCACCAGCGTGGCGTCTTTCCCGGCTCCTGCCATGGCAGCACGTTCGCAGACGTTGGAAACGCCGGTAGTCTGTTCTACAAAGGCAGATTCCGTAAAAGTGCCGGGGATCGCGGCCAGTTCTTCTGCTGAAAACACCGTAAAGGGCACATGCAGATACTGGGCCAGCGTCATAAGTCCTTCTTCCTTTTTTTTCAGGTCTATGGAATTAATGGAGTACAGCAGGTCAGCATTGATGGAATGACTTTCCATGGTGGTATACAGAAAGTCACGCAGTTCTTTAAAAGATTTGCCTTTTTTACAGCCTACGCCGACACACAGTGTTCTGGGAACCAGATTGATGAGGCATCGGGATGCCCTCTGATCTTCCGGCAGTGCTGTTTCCGTAATGAGAATATGGGCAAAGTCAGGCATGTCGGTGCTGGAAAGCAATTCCAGATCAGGTGACAGCTGCCGGTTTTCTACCGCAATGTCCGGAGATATCCACATCGTTACCGGTCCTTTGCCGTTTACCAGCAGCGAAGAAACTTTCTGTATACCATCCCGATTGGTGATGAAAAAACCGTTTTCTGCGGCAAAAACATCAACGGCAAAGCGGTTCTGTACATCGGTGGCCGTTGTGATAACTGCTTGGGCACCGATGGCTGCTGCTATGGTCCGTGCCAGATTGTTGGCGCCTCCTAAATGTCCTGAAAGCAGCGGTATTACGTAGGTGCCCGTTTCATCCATGACCAGTACGGGGCTGTCGGTAATTTTATCCTGCACAAAGGGTGCTATAGTGCGTACTGCAATGCCCGCAGCTCCAACGAACAGCAGGGGAATCCGCCGTTCAAAGCACCAGGCAGCCCACTGCTGCAGGCTTTGATTCTGCTGTCGTATGGTTACCAGACAGTCAGGCAATGTTTCCTGCAGGCGGGTAATGAGTTGGTTTCCGTTTTGGGTAAAGGCACAGGCGCTCAGAATCATTTTGATTTCCTGAATTCGGTTTCAAAATCGGCCGCATAGAGCCGTGACTTTGCATAGCGGGTATGGGTAAGAACATCTCCTACCAGTACCAGAGCCGTTTTAGTAATGTGGTGCTCTGAAGCCACAGCCGCCAGATTCTGTACTGTACACTGGTAGGCCTGTTCATCGGGCCAGGTGGCTTTGTAGACAAGGGCAGCAGGGGTATCGGACCGGTAGCCGCCTTCCATCAGGCGTCGTGAAAGTTCTTCCAGCATGCCGGTACTCAGGTAAATGGCCATGGTTGCATTGTGGGCTGCAAAACTCTGGATGCTTTCTTTTGGCGGAACCTTGGTTTTGCCTTCCATGCGGGTGATAATCAGCGACTGAGACACTTCCGGCAGGGTATATTCCAGATTGAGACTGGCAGCGGCACCAAAACAGGCACTGACACCAGGACAACTTTCGTACCGGATTCCTTTTTCATCCAGGGCATCCATCTGTTCCCGTACGGCGCCGTACACGCTCTGGTCTCCGGTGTGGAGCCGTACTGTTGTTTTCCCTTCGTTTTCGGCTGCATACATCACATCCAGAATTTCTTCCAGATTCATGGTGGCACTGTTGAAAATCTGACAGTTGTTTTTTGCATAAGCAAGCAGTTCCGGATTAACCAGAGAACCTGCATATATAATGACATCGGCCTGTGCCAGTAACCGGGCACCACGGACAGTAATTAAATCTGCGGCTCCAGGTCCTGCTCCAACAAAATAAATCATCGTACTTCCTCCGCTGACCTTTCAGATTCTGCTGCGACTTTCAGCACTTTCAGATACAATTCCGCACCGGCACTGCATCCTAACAGTCCAAAATCGTTGGCGTACATCATCACTTCAATCTGAATTTTCCCGTTTCCCCGCCGGTTCACGTAGAACATGACTTTCTCCACTACCAGACTCATGGTCTTCTGCAGAATATCGTTTCCTTCAGCCTGCAGAATTCTGATGCCTTCTTCGGTGGTCACGGCATCAAGAATTTTTCGCACACCTTCCAGTGAACAGCCTGCGGTAATGGCAGCGGCGGCTAACAGTTCCATGCGGCAGTCTCCTTCTTTTGAATGGGTGTTCATCATGCCGCCGGAAACTTTTATCAGTTTTCCGATATGCCCGGTGAGAAGCATTTTATCAAAACCGGTTTCGGCAGCCATATCGATGGTGTCTCCGATAAAGTTGGAGCATTTGACGCTGGTATCAAGATCAAAGCCGTAGGTTTCTTTCATGAAATCCAAGCCGTAATTACCGGGCGAAACGGCAGCAATGGTGTATCCCAGGGCTTTCTTCTGGTTCAGTTCAACCCGAATAGTATCAAGCAAGGCCTGAGAACTCATGGGTTCTACAATACCGCTGGTGCCAAGAATCGATATGCCGCCTACAATACCCAGACGGGGGTTAAAGGTCTTTTGCGCGATGATTTCACCTTCCGGTACGGATATTTCTACGGCAATACCGCCGTGGTAGTCGCATAGAGTGCATACTTCAAGTACTTCCCGGGTAATCATTTCGCGGGGAACATGGTTTATGGCGGCATTTCCCGGCATCTGGTCCAGTCCCGGTTTTGTTACGCGTCCTACTCCGGCACCACCCTCGATGGTTACGTACGGGGCGTTTCTGGCTGGCAGTAGTCTGACGGTGGATACGATATGTGCTCCAGTTGTTACGTCAGGGTCGTCGCCGCCGTCTTTGATGACGGCACAGGATACGGCTGTTTCGCCCCGCCGTATGTCCACAAGGGGAGTGGTAAAGGGGATTCCTTTTGGAGTTTCTATGGAGATGGTTGTTTTTTCTTTCCCTGTCAGAAGCATGTAGACTGCAGCTTTTGATGCCGCCGCTGCACAGCTTCCTGTTGTAAATCCGTATCTCATGGTGGTTATCAATAAATAGTGTACCCTTACAGATTGCTTATTGCCAGTACTGCGCCGGATAGTATCAGAACGCAGATGACCACTTTTTTTGCGATGGCTTCGTTAAGGAACTTTGACGTAAACATGCCGGCAAAAATGCCTGCTACCATGACTGGAAGCAGATACAGGGCACGGATAAAGGCTTCCAGAGTCAAAAGTCCCATAAGAAAATAGTTGATGATTCTGAAAGTGTTTTCAAAGGTAAAGACCATATTCAGGTTTGCCTTGAATTCGTGGGTGTCGCCGGAGGTACGGGTAAGATAAGCTCCCAGAATGGCTCCAATGCCGTAAGCGCCGCACATAACTCCGCAGATGAGTCCGAAAAGTACCATGCCAGCCCGGCTGTTTTTGAATGTGATGCGTGATTTCTCGCGGAACAGCATTTCTATTCCCAGGGCAGCAATAACAAGACCGCAGATTACTCTTACAATAGTTCCGCTGGCATTCTTTAAAAACCATGCACCGGGTATACCCCCGGCAACAATGAGCACTGCCATGAATATACAGAGCTTCCAGTTAATACGTTTTCGTTCCTTAAATGCCATGATCATGTTGGCCGGATAACTGAGGAATACTTCGGTGGGTGTTACCGCAGATATATCAGCCGAAAGTCCCATGACTCCATCAAATACCAGTGTATTTGCAAATCCGCAGAGCCCTTTTACAAAATATGCGAGAAATGTGGCTACAACCCAGAATATCATAGTTGTAGGGTACTGAAATCCTGCATGCAAGTCAAAAGAAAGTGAAAAAGTGGAACTTTTTTCCCGAAAAACGGCACAAAACTGTAATCAGGCATACATATACCTATATGAAGAATTTTTATTTCAGGAAGGTATTGTATGAATTACGAAGAACAAGCCGGCGCCGAGGAACTGTCAGTTTTTGACTATCCCCTGCCGGAAAAAGTTGCCGACAGAAAGACCCGTGACAGTCTGTTTACGGATCTGTTCCACCACCCCAAGTATGCATTGCAGCTGTATAAAGTGCTGCATCCGGAGGAAACTGACGTAACCGAAAAAGATATAACCGCCGTTACTCTGCGGAATATTTTTGCAAGCGGGTTCTATAACGACCTGGGTATGCTTGTCGGTGACCGGCTCATTATCCTGGTGGAATCCCAGACCACCTGGAACCCGAACATGGCGCTAAGATGCCTGCTGTATATTGCAGATACGTATCAGCGCTACATTTCCAAGAACCAGATTGATATTTTCAGCAAGAGCCTGATAAAACTGCCCAAGCCGGAGTTTTATGTGGTATATACGGGGCCGCAGAAGGAGCATGAGGATACCATCAGGTTCAGTACTCATTACGGACAACAGGATACTGGCGGATATGAGACTGCAGGCCTGG
>JAZLJW010000132.1:0-25936 GCA_045597345.1 Treponemataceae bacterium | reverse complement strand
ACCGGACATGGTAGCCAGGTACAGAATACAGTTGGTTCCTGCCATCTGCCACAGGTGTACCATAACCAGAATGAAGGGCCAGTATTTTGGCTGGCTGTAGAACGAGATTGTATCCATATTCAGTTTCTGGAACACGTGAGTGTTCAGGTAACCGGTATCTCCTGCCAGCAGTGCGTTGACCAGATACGATACGATGATGATGGAAAGCAGACCGGGCAGCAGGATGATGGTCTGATATACTTTGCGGGCATATTTGTTTTTCAGTTCATGCAGCAGATAGGCTATGAAGATGGCCATAAGAGTGCCCAATATAATAAAGCTGATGTTGTACAGCAGGGTGTTCCGGATCATTAACCAGGCGTCTTTACTTCTGAACAGGAACTTAAAGTTGGCAAGACCTACTTTAGGGCTGTGGTAAATACCGCCTTTTACGGTGTACTTGGAGAATGCCAGGATAAGGCCTGACATGGGAATGTAGTTGTTGATGAAGAAATAGGCACAGCCGGGAAGGGCAAGAATATAAAACGGCCAGTATTTCTTCAGCTTGGTAAGAAATGTATTGGATTTCATGGATACCTCGAAAAAAGAAGGAACGTCATTCCGGATTTGGCTAATAGGAAATCACTATGGATGTAACCCGGAATGACGCAGAAAAAAACTATTTAAGGAATGCGTTTACCTGTGCCTGTTTTTCAGCAATTACTGCATCAAGACCGGCAGATTTCAGTGCTTTGTTGAATTCGTCCAGGTATACGGCAGGATCAAGGGCACCGGTTTCAAGACCAATCTGATATTTACTGCAGATGTTGTCCAGCTGGGTAATTTCATTGGTAACTGATTCTGTGTTGAATGCAAAACCCAGAGCTTTTGATTTACCGGAATTGGTGTTGAAATCTACCAGCAGCTGTTCGTAATCAGGATTTTCTGTTTCCCAACGGATACGGTTGATGTTTGAAATACCGGATCCCATGTGGAATGCACAGTTGGAAGCGTTCTGACCGTCAAGGTAGGTACCCATGCCTTTATCGTTCAGTTTGTAGTGTACGCCTTCAATACCGTAGCTCAGAAGATTTCCCACTTCGCGGTCAGAGAACCACAGATTCAGGAATTTTACTGCTGCTTCCGGATGTTTTGAGTTTGACATAACGGTATAGGTAACGTTGTTGTAGGTGCGGTTAACTGGTTCACCCAACAGGATGACACCGATTTCGCGGTTACAGGTAGTAGTCTGATAGAAACTGGTATTGAAGTCTGCCTGACCCAGAGTAGAGAATGCAGCGTCATTCTGAGTAAGGGTAGGGAATCCGTCAGTCTGAGTCTGGATATCGCGGCTTACGTAACCGGCTTTGTACCAGCTGTGCATAACTTCGCACAGTTTGCGGTATTCTGCAGTTTCAAACAGGTTTTCTACTTTGGTAGATTTAGTGCTGTCCATAAGAACGCCATAGAAGTTACCCAGATCATCCCAGGTTCCGTACTGGAAGTTAGGAGTGGTACCACCGTTGTTGCGTACAAACGGAGTCATATTCGGTTTCTTTTCTTTTACTACAGCAAGAACTTTGCCCCAGTCTTCCAGGCTTTTTACAGAAGCAACCATGTCTTCAAGACCCAGTTCGCGTACTACATCGGCACGGTACAGGATACCCATTGACCAGGCATAGGTTGCATAAATCGGCACAGCGTACTGAATACCGTCTACAACACCACCTTTCAGAGCATCACCTTCAAGAGCAATGATGTCTTTTCCGTATTTGGGCAGCAGGTCAGTCAGTTCATAAGCTGCACCCTGAGAAACGGCGTTCAGGTATCCACCGTAGTTGGCAATGATATCTACGTCTTCAGTACCGCTCAGGAACAGTGAGTACTGGCGGAACCACTGACCAAACTGGTAGGGAGTAAATTCTACTTCTACATTGATTTTTTCGCGGGTAATTTCGTTTACTTTTTCCAGAACCGTTGCCAGGTCATCAGTTGCACCTGAGGTTGGAACAAATACCTTGATTTTTTCTACTTCGCCTTTTTGGGTAGAAGCGGAATTGTCTGATTTTTTACCGCAGGCGGTAAAACTGAGAACCATAGCGCCGCACAGAAGGGCAGCAACTGCGGAACGTACGATTTTTTTCATGTATCCTCCTAATAAGGCTACTGTCACTACAGCAGCACCTTTATAAAGGGTACATCCGGGTACCTGTTCCCGATATAACTATGATACCCGGTTTTTATACTTTAAGTACCTGTGCACAATTCTGAAACCATCACCTGACGGACACCGCTGAATAGCAACATATGAAAATACTACCAGTCAGTCAGGTTCTGCCTAAACCGCTAGCTAGCGTCGCTACAGGTGCAGGCCGGATAGGAAACTATAAAACCGGCCTGCAACAGTTTTTGTCAGAATCTGTCTTCCTTATCGTATTTTCATACCCTGTTTACAGATGCCTGTCAGGAGATGCTTACGCAGCGGTCAGCCAAAGAGCTTCCGGCATTCCAGATAGTAGCGTTTTTCAGTTGCTTCACCCATGGAAAAACTCTTGCGGGGCAGGGGACCGTTACCGGCAATGGTGTTGAAAAAGCTTTCTTTTGCAATAGGTGGCAGAAGCAGACACAGGGCACCGGGCTTTGCAGCCAGGCGGAATACTTCTTCCGTACCGTGAATATAGTCAATTTCTGCAGGATTATCTTTCAGAAAGGAATCAATCTGTGGCTGCAGATGGCTTACCAGCAGATCATCTTCAGGTAATGCCGTTTCAATAAAGCGGTAGTGGGCTTTTCCGTCTGCATCAGTCCAGGTCATGCCGAATCCGTTCAGGTTCTTTGCCACAACATCGGTCAGTTCTTCAGCAGACCCGCAATCGTGGGGACGACCGCTGAATGCGCTGCACAGGTTTGCCGTTAGAGCAGTAGTATTGGTATTGAAAAAGACGCGGTGAATCGGTTCAAAGGTAAGCCCGTCATCGTAAATATTCACAATTTCAACCAGAGCAAACCGTGCCGGATGGTTTTCAATATCACTGTCGCCGGCGTGGGCGGCTTTGTATTCATCCCATACCGCTTTTGCAGTAGCAAGGGAATGGTTACCATCACCAACGGCAAAAAGGAACGATGAGCCATCAGGCTGAATCTGTTGTTTCTTCAATGTTTCCAAGGCTTCAAAAACCTGTTCAATTTCCTGCGGAGTTTCGATTGCCCAACCGGTAATACTGCCACCGTTCATCATCAATTCCGTGTCATATAATGGTGGTACCCCATTATCTGAATCACGTTTTTTAGCACGGGCACCGTTTGTTTCAACCAGTAACCCTTCCGGGTCATTAACCAAAAGCATAATATGAGGAGTCTCAATGGCTGCGCCCCGCCGTATCTCCATCCGCGGAGGAATGCGGTCTACAATAGTAGCTTCTGTTGCGCGGATTAACGCAGTTGAGAAAGGCTTCCATTCGTATGTTTCAAGATCAATGGCTGCCACAAGCCCTTTACGCTTACGTCCGTATGCAGTAGACCGTTCAATATACACAAATCCATTCATGGGATCTGAAAAAACATCATGCAGATACCGGGTCATGGTTTCTTTAATATGTGCTATACGAGCCTGTTTATCTGAATCGTTCAGGTATACTTCCGGCAGCGTGATATACAGGGAAGATGGGTTGTTTTCAGCGGCTTTTTCGCAGCCAGCCCAGTATTCGCGGTCCTGGGTAAACTGATCACAGGCAATACATGACCATGCTTTATAATCGGTTCCTGCTTTAGGAAGCAGAATTGAAGGAACAGTAACGGAAATTTCGGACGTGTTTTTCATGATTTAAAACTGTACCACACAATCTTGCTTTTACGCTATACTACCGCTATGCCTCAACTTTCATTGAACCAGTCAACCAGAATGGTTCAAGCGCAAAAATTAACTCCTCAAATGATTCAGACCATCAATCTTCTGGCCATGCCCGTTGATGATTTGAGCGAAGCTATTTACGAAGAAGTACAGAAGAATCCTGCTATTGAGATTATCCGGGAACGAAGGATAACGTCAGCCGGAGACAGCGATACACATCAGGCTATGCTTGAGGCGGCGCCTGGGAAAGGTGAAACACTACAGGAACATTTACTGGAGCAGCTGGCGGTATGTCGGAAATTCGATGATATGCCGCAAAAATGCTACGAATTGGCTCAGCGCATTATTGAGGTTACTGATGACCATGGGTATTTTGTGGAGCCGGTGGAATCAGTGCTGGAAAAGGGGCAGACGCTCTCTGATGCACAACAGGTTCTGGAAATACTGCATCAGTTTGATCCTGTGGGAGTCTGTGTAAAAAATCCTGCCGAAAGTCTTCTGGTGCAGGCCCGCTCTGTTATGGCTGAATGTCAGGATGAAAAACGCACCGTTCCGGACGGATCATCTCTGGCAATTATGCTGCTGGAAATGTTCCCAAAATTGCTGGAATCTGAGCGTCCTGCCGGTATTGCAAAAAAAATGAAAGTTACCGTAGAGGAAGTGCACCTGGCGTTAGACTTTATCAGGACACTGAATCCGAATCCTGCGCAGGAATTTGAAAGTGGTAACGAGCCTGTTTTCGTCAGCCCTGATGCCAGAATCAGAAGGGCTACTGCCGATGAAATTGAAGATGGCAGTTCCCGGTTCATTATCGAGATGAATAAAGGAAGCCTTCCGGAAATAGCACTGGTGACAGAATTTGAGGGGATGGCAGACGAAAAGGGAGAAGCGGGAAAATTTGCGCGGGAGGCGGTACAGCAGGCCCGTCTTTTTATGAATGCCATAGAACAGCGGACCCTTACGGTATTTAATGCTCTGTCTGCCATCGTTGCCCGTCAGGAATCTTTTTTTGACAAAGGAAAACGATATCTGGTTTCCATGACCATGGCTCAGATTGCGGAGGACATCGGTGTTCATGAAACAACAGTCAGCCGCATCGCCAATGGAAAATACGTGCGGACCGAATGGGGCATGATGGAAATCCGTGATTTCTTTACCAGCGGGGTAACGGTATCACGGCAAAATTCCGACAGCACCGGTGATGATATATCGGAGACAATGACAACAGAAGCTCTCAGCAAAACTGCAGTGAAAGAAGAAATCAGATTGATTCTTGAAGAACACGAAAAGTCCGGCAGTACGAAAAAGTTATCTGACCAGAAAGTATGTGATGCCCTGGCAGAGCGCGGTATTACCGTAGCCCGCCGTACCGTTGCCAAATACCGTGGTGAACTGAACATCGGCTCCAGTTACGACCGGTAAAATACTTCTGACAATGATGAATGCGCAGATTTACAACTTTCTGAGGATATCCCCAACAAAATCAGAAACACCATGGGACTTATCTGTGATGTGAAGCTTCTTAAAGATGACAACCGTGATTACTTTGAAATCACAGTGGATAAATATCCGTTTCCCGTAAGTTACCACGGGAAATATTACAAACGCTGCGGTTCAACATTGCAGGAGCTTTCTGGTGTTGAACTTGATAAAATGATTCTCTATGTTCAGGGGCGCACATGGGATTCAATTCCTGTTCCAAATGTAAAGGTTGAAGATCTTGAAAATGATGCTTTCAGACTTTTCAGAAAAAAGGCATCGGATTCTGGCCGTTTGGACAAAGCCTCTCTTGAAGTAGAAAATGCAACGCTGTTGCAGAATCTTCATCTTTTTGAAGGAGAAAATCTTGATCGTGCAGCAATTCTTGCTTTTCATCCGGATCCTGAAAAATGGATTACAGGTGCATACATCAAAATTGCTTACTTTGAAAATGAAGCAGACATTCTTTATCAGGATGAAATTCACGGACCATTGTTATTGCAGGTGGAAAAAACAATTGAGCTTATCTACTCAAAATACATGAAGGCTCTCATTTCCTATGATGACATTTACAGAAAGGAAACCTTCTTTTTCCCTAGAGCAGCTTTCCGTGAACTTTTGTTGAATGCAGTAATTCATAAAGATTATCTGGCTACAACTCCAATACAGATTCGCGTTTACAAAGACAAAATAAGACTTTGGAACGACGGTGCCCTACCAAAAGAAGTTCCTGTTGAAAATCTTTACAAAGAACATATTTCAAAACCATGTAATCCAAATTTGGCAAATGTTTTCTTTAAGTGTGGTATGGTTGAATCTTGGGGAAGAGGTTTTGAAAAGATTGCTGGTTATTGCAAAGAAGAGAATGCAAAAATTCCAGAAATAGATCTTTCTTTGGGAGGCGTAACAGCCCGCTGTTTTGCTTCTGAAACTTATTTGAAGCTGATGTCTGAACATAAAGAAGAATTTGCTGAACAGAATACAGGTGCTAAGAAGGAACTGAATGACCCTGTAAATGACCCTGTAAATGACCCTGTAAAAAGTATTCTTGAACTTATACGGCAGAATCCGAATGCAACTTATGAATATCTTGCTGCAAAAATCAATAAATCAGAAGCGACCGTAAAAAGAGCTGTTGCAAAACTAAAAGAAGCAAAGGTAATTAAGCGGGTGGGAGCTGATAAAAACGGTTATTGGGAAATCTTGCATTAACAGATATTACATAAAGAATCCTAGGCGAACATCGGCTCCAGTTATGACCGGTGAATTTCTGCAGATAGGCAAACTCCGGGAATGTATGCTAAGATAAACGGCGTAATTTTTGGAGAAACTTAGATGAAGAACGGTTTTGATAACGACAAATACTTACGCATTCAATCAGAACACATTAAAGAACGCATTGGCAAATTCGGTGACAAACTGTACCTGGAATTTGGTGGCAAATTGTTTGATGACTTCCACGCCAGCCGTGTACTGCCCGGATTTGAACCTGACAGTAAGCTGAAAATGCTCATGCAGCTTTCAGAAGTTGCAGAAATCGTCATTGTTATCAGTGCTGCTGATATTGAAAAAAACAAGGTGCGTGGTGACCTGGGCATTACCTATGATATGGACGTTCTCCGTCTGCGTGATGAATTTCAGCAGCGTGGTCTTATGGTAGGCAGTGTGTGCATTACCCATTACGCAAACCAGGCATCGGCTGACGTATTCCGCAGCAAGCTTGATAAAATGGGCATCAAAACCTATCTTCATTATCCTATTGCCGGCTACCCCCACAACGTATCTCTTATCAACAGTGATGACGGTTTCGGTAAGAACGACTATATTGAAACAAGCCGTCCTCTGGTTGTTATTACCGCTCCCGGTCCTGGAAGCGGAAAAATGGCTACCTGTTTAAGCCAGCTGTACCATGACAACAAACGCGGCATTAAAGCCGGCTATGCAAAGTTTGAAACCTTCCCAATCTGGAACCTGCCGCTGAAGCATCCGGTAAACGTCGCCTACGAAGCCGCCACCGTCGACCTGAACGACGTAAACATGATCGACCCCTTCCATCTGGAAGCTTACGGCAAGACCACTGTCAACTACAACCGCGATATCGAAATCTTCCCTGTCCTCAATGCAATTTTTGAAGGCATTTACGGCGAGAACCCCTATAAATCACCTACTGACATGGGTGTTAACATGGCAGGACTCAGTATTTTTGATGATGAAGCCTGCTGTTATGCATCAAAACAGGAAATCATCCGCCGCTACTACCAGACCCTGAATCTGCTGACTGAAGACAAAGCAACGGAAGAACAGGTTGATAAGCTGGAACTGCTGATGAAGCAGATGGGCATTACTACTGATGACCGTAAAGTTACGGTAGCTGCAAAAGAACGCCGTGCCCGTGACAATGTAACCTGTGCTGCCATCGAACTGAATGATGGTACCATTATTACTGCCGGTACTTCTGATCTGTTCGGTGCCTGTGCTGCACTGCTCTTGAACGCCTTAAAGCATCTGGCCGGCATTGAACACAGTGAACACATCATTCCTAAATCAGTTATCGAACCGATTCAGCGCCTTAAGGTAGATTTCCTTTTTGGCCGTAATCCCCGGCTGCACAGCGACGAACTGCTTATTGCTCTGGCAATGATGGGAACCACCGATAAACGTGCGAAAGCTGCCCTTGATATGTTGCCTGAATTAAAAGGTACGCAGGTACATACCACTGTTATGCTCAGTGAAGTTGACCGTAAGATTCTGAAGAAACTGGGAATTGACTTTACCTCAGAACCGGTTAAAAAGGAAAAACTGCTGTAATTATGGCTTCTTCCAAAAAAAAACGTATCGGTATTGAATACAATGCTCCGGTTACTTTGACTTTTTCCTTACTGTGTGTAGCGGTTCTGCTGCTGCACCAGTATGTAGTTAAGACAGGAACTCTTCTGCTGTTTGTTGCTCCAGGTAGTCAGAGCGGACCATTCCCCTTTGATTACCGTAATCCACTGCATTACATCAGGCTTTTTACCCATGTTCTGGGCCACCGTGACTGGTCTCACCTTGTAGGGAACCTGTCACTGCTGTTGCTGCTTGGCCCCATTCTGGAAGAACGTTTTGGCAGCAAGATGCTGCTTGTGATGGTTGTTGCCACTGCATTTGTAACCGGTGTCATCAATGCCTGCTTTATTCCACAGGGGCTTATGGGAGCCAGCGGTGTCGTGTTCATGATGATTCTGTGTTCGTCCTACAGCACCATTGACCGCAGTAAAATTCCGTTGACTTTTATTCTGGTCTGTCTGATTTATCTGGGAAAAGAGTTTCTTTCTTTGGGAAATTCACAGATTACCGGTATTTCAAATATAGCACATCTGGTTGGTGGCCTTTGCGGCAGCATATTTGGATATCTTGCGGTGCCTTCAAAAAAGAAAAGTCCTGCCAGAAAGAACACATCGCATAATTCCGCAAAGAAAGAAATCAGTAAAACAGGTGATGTTGAAACACTGTTTGAAACTGACACCGTCCGCGTAACAAAGTAATCTTTAATTAGCTGTGAAAAAATTCACAGCTAATTCTTTCCCTTGACTTGAAACTGTTTCTCCAAAAAAGTACACTCTTATTGTGGTTGTTGTGAAAAAGTTCACAACAACAGTATACGAAGGGGTGTTCAATGGCGAGCGCATGTTCAAAACCGACAAGAGAACGGCTGATCAGGCTTGTCCGTATGCTGGATACCTACGAAAAAAACGGTAAGGAAACGGTTTCAAGCCAGGAGCTGCAGAATCGTACCGGTTGGACAAGCGACACAATCCGCCGCGATATCAGTGTTCTTCCGGAGAGCTGCTCATCACCTCAAGGCTACAACGTTTCCCGGCTGAAAATCATTATTTCAAACTTCTTGAATCTCTCCAACGATGAAAAGCGGTGTTGCATCATCGGTATGGGGCGTCTGGGCGCAGCGCTTGCTGATTATAAAGGGTTTGCAGGATCCGCATTCAGAATTGTTGCCGGCTTTGATTCAAGCGTTAACCGGGTTGATACCCTGGTAACTGATTTTCCGCTGTACACCGTCAGCAAGTTAGAAACCATAATCAAGCAGGAACGCATAGAATACGCCATTCTGGCCGTGCCTGAAGATGCTGCCCAGGGAGTTGCTAACCGACTGGCACAGTGCGGCATCAAAGGTATTGTGAACTACACGGCGGCTTTGCTCAGGGTAGCGGAACCTACCCGGGTCTATGACCTGTCAGTTATGCAGGCACTGCTCCAGTTGAGCAGTTATTAAGGGAATAAAAAGGAAACCAACTATGAATCGTGTATATAATTTCAGTGCCGGCCCATCACAGCTGCCGGAAGAAGTGTTGAAAGAAGCTGCTGCAGAAATGCTTGACTGCAATGGAACCGGACAGAGCGTTATGGAAATGAGCCACCGCTCTAAAGCATACGAACCTATCATTGCTGAATGTGAAGCCCTGGTTCGCGAACTGATGAACGTTCCTGCCAACTATAAAGTACTGTTCCTTCAGGGTGGTGCTTCTACCCAGTTTGCCATGATTCCCATGAATCTGAAAAAGACGGGAAAGGCTGCATATGTAAATACCGGTGTATGGTCTAAAAAAGCCATTGCCGAAGCAAAAAAATATCTTGATGTAGACGTTATCGCTTCTAGCGACGACAAAAACTTCTGCTATATCCCAAAAGTAGAAAAAGTTACCGGCGACTACGATTACGTACATATCACCCTGAACAACACCATTATGGGTACCCACTGGGAATACCTGCCTGATACCGGCGACATTCCACTGGTAACCGATGCTTCAAGCTGCATTCTTTCTGAACCACTTGATGTAAGCAAATTCGGTGTTGTATATGCCGGTGCCCAGAAAAACCTGGCTCCTGCCGGTGTTACTCTGGTTATTATCCGCGAAGACCTGATTCCTGAAACCATGCCGGTAGAAAACGCTCCTACCATGCTGCAGTACAAAATCCACGCAGACGGTGGTTCCATGTACAATACCCCGCCATGCTACACCATCTACATGATGGGTAAAGTGCTCAAATGGATTAAAGCTAATGGCGGGGCTGAAGGCATGGCAAAACGCAACTATGAAAAAGCCGAATACCTGTACAACTATCTGGATAATTCAGATTACTACCATGCAACTGCAGAAAAAGGCAGCCGTTCCATCATGAACGTACCGTTCCTGACCAAAGAAACTGATCCAGACGCTGCAACTGCCATCAACAAGAAATTTGTTGCAGAAGCTGCTGCAGCCGGTCTTGTTAACCTGGCTGGTCACCGTCTGGTTGGTGGTATGCGTGCATCCATCTACAATGCCATGGATCTGGAAGGCGTTAAGAAACTGGTAGCCTTCATGGACAAATTCGCTGCAGAGAATAAGTGAGGAAATTGATATGTACAAGATTCAGACTTTAAATAAAATTTCGAGCACCGGGCTTTCTAACTTTCCCCGTGACGATTACGAATGCGCTTCAGAAATCCTGAACCCCGATGCAATCCTGCTGCGTTCAGCTGACATGCATTCCATGGAACTGCCGGAAAGTGTAAAGGCAGTTGCCCGTGCCGGCGCCGGAACCAACAATATTCCGATTCCAGCCATGACAGAAAAAGGTATCGTTGTGTTCAATACTCCCGGTGCCAACGCCAACGCCGTAAAGGAACTGGTTGTTGCAGCCCTGCTGTTCTCAAGCCGTCCGGTACACAAAGCTGCTGAATGGGCCAAGACACTGGCTGGAAAAGGGGACGAAATTCCCGAACTTGCTGAAAAAGGAAAGAGCCAGTTTGTGGGACCGGAAATCATGGGAAAAACCCTGGGTGTTATCGGTCTGGGTGCCATTGGTGCTCAGGTTGCAAACACTGCCATCAGCCTTGGCATGAACGTAATCGGTTATGACCCTTACATTTCTGTAGATGCCGCATGGAGCATGAGCCGTGCCGTAGTAAAGGCAGAAAGCCTTGAAAGCCTGCTGTCAAAATCAGACTATGTAACCATTCATATTCCACAGACCAACGATACCAAAGGCTTCATCAATGAAGACCGCATCCGCATGATGAAAAAAGGTGTACGCCTTCTGAACTTTGCCCGCGGTGGTCTGGTAGTAAACAAAGACGTGCTTGCAGCTCTTGAAAACGGTACCATTGCCCAGTACGTATGTGACTTTGCCGATGAAGACCTGCTGAAATGCGACAAAGTAATCTGTCTGCCACATCTGGGTGCCTCAACTCCTGAAGCAGAAGAAAACTGTGCCGTTATGGCCGTTAACCAGCTGCGCGACTTCCTTGAAAACGGAAACATCAAGAACAGCGTAAACTTCCCGAAATGCCGTCAGGACGAACCCATACCTGCCGGTGGCGCACGCCTCTGCGTTTCCATCAAGAACGTACCAACCATGGTAGGTCAGATTACCAGCGTTCTGGCAGACGTAAAACTGAACATTACCTCAGTTGTAAACCAGAGCCGCGGCGAAGTTGCCTACAACCTGATTGACGTAGAAGGCGAAGTAACCGACGAAGTAGCCGACAGAATCCGGGCTATTGATGGGGTAATTAACGTCCGAGTAATCCGCGCGTAGTTTTGCGAAGCAAAACTACGTAAGTTCAGCCGGCTTTGCTGGCTGAACGACGTGCTCAACGGCCAGCAAGGCCGCCTGCGCTCCTGCAAGTCAGAGCGCCTTGCATCCGCTCGCTCATCCAGCCTCACTTAAACAGCTGCCTGAGCGGCAGGCCTGCTTTTCCGCGCATACGGCGTTGCCTTGCAGTTTCGTCACTGCGACGTACGCCAGTACGCCTCCGTTCCAAAACTGCTCGTCGCCTTGTCTGCACGAAAAATCAGACCTGCCGGGTGAGTGGCCAAGGGACCTTGCATCTGCTCGCTCAACGCGCTGAACGACGGGCGGTAACGGTGTACCATTCGGCTTTGGGAAAGTCTTTCAGTTCCAGAAAGGACGGAAAGGCGTATAGCTGAATGTCTTCGTAGCCCATATTCTGCAGTTTCTGCAGAAGGATTTCGTGATCAAAGGGATAATAGTGTTCCTCAAAGATTTCCTTCTGCAGAATCCTGTTCTCTTTCTCAATCGTATACAGAATATTGAATATCATGGAGCCATCAGTGTGGTAATCCCACACCTGCATGACATTGATGCGGTTGTCGTCCCGGAACATGGGATTATACAGATAAAACCGCTGTCTGGTTTCCAGAATAGACTTCCAGTTTCTGCTGTCAACATACAGATATCCACCTGGTTTTACGTGGGCGCTCATCTGCTCCAGAGTGGTGAGCACATCGTCATTACTGACATAGGCCAGGGAATTACCCGTTGAACAGACCATGTCAAACTGCTGGTTCCCCCATGACGAAAGGTCTCTGAAATCCGTCTGCCGAAACCGGGACTCCACATCAGCTGCTACTGCCGGATGTCGTTTTGCTATCTTATCCCTGCATCGCGCAAGCATGGCCTGACTAAGATCTGATCCATACAGATCCACTCCCAGATCAAGTACCGGCATCGTGACGCTGCCAGACCCGATACTCACATCAAGAAGATTATGGATGTCTTTCCCCTGAAATACGATTTCCCAGTGCCGTTTGTATGCGTCGTACCGCTTGTCATCTTCAAATAAATCATAGAGATCTGCTCTGTCGTAAAAGCTTGCCATAGGTTTTCCTTTTTTTACTTATAAAAACATTTTAAATAAGAGTGGCATCTCTGTAAAGGGGGTGCATCGGGGTGGTTATACGGCAAATAGTGCAACTTTTTACCTAAGTTGGTACTATAAAAATACAACTACTAAGGAGTTCCCATGATTCAGGATATTGCCCCATACCAGTTTGATAACCAGTGGAAGGTCACGCAACCTGCCGATGATGACTATGTCATGATGTTCAGTAAAGGGTGCGTCATGGCCCGCATTGCTGACACCCCTGACTCGCTGGCATTCCCCACCGTCCGTGAGGTTCTGGCAGCGGGCGGTGAACGTGAACAGCTGCGCTATCTTTTTTCCATTACCGACACCAGCGCATCTGCTGACACCAGGTCAGCTGCCACCAGCACAATTTCAGTTGCCACTCAAAACTACTTTCTGCTCCGTGCTCCTGACCTGCAGCTTTCCGGCTTTGTCTTCACAGACCTTCGGCAGATCCGCGATACTCCCACTGATGACATGTACAAAATCATGGCCATGATGACGGCCAAACACCTTGATGACTGGTATCGCGATACACAATTCTGCGGTCGATGCGGCTGCCGTACCTGCCATTCTGAGCGAGAACGGGCCATGGTCTGCACTGATGAAAACTGCGGCTACACCATGTACCCCCGCATTATGCCGGCTGTTATTGTAGGCGTAACCAACGGCGATAAACTGCTTCTGACAAAATATCGCACCGGCTTTGGCCACAATGCCCTGATTGCCGGCTTTACGGAAATCGGCGAAACCCTGGAAGAAACCGTTGCCCGCGAGGTTATGGAAGAAGCCGGTCTTCGGGTTAAGAACATCCGCTACTACAAGTCGCAGCCCTGGGGCCTTGCCAACGATATTCTTGCCGGCTACTGGTGCGACGTTGACGGCGATACCACTATCCGCATGGATGCGAACGAGCTGAAGGAAGCCCACTGGGTGGAGCGGAAAGATATTGTGCTGCAGCCGTCCAATGTCAGTCTGACTAATGAGATGATGTCGGTTTTCAAAAGTTCGGCCGGATGAGTGGTTACGATAGGCCGACTGAGCGGCGTGTAGTTTTGCGAAGCAAAACTACGTAAGGTCAGTCAGCTCTGCTGACTGACCGACTGACTCCCATCTGGGCCCGATTCAGACGGTCGGCTTCTAAGGCGGCTTCCGGATAGTCACGGCGGAACATTTCCAGAACCTTTGTAGAACCGAACGCCATGGCTCTATCCATGAAGATACTGAGCCGGCCGCTGTCTGATACGCCTAAGGGCACATTAGGTTTGGCCCCCGCTTCCAGCAGCATCCGGCTTAATTCCGGGTTATCAATTTCAGCAGCAAAATAGAGTGCCGTGCAGCCAGTTCCATCGGGACAGGTCTTGATAAACGCATCCACATCATCCATCTGTGAAATCAAATATCTGATGATTTCAAACAGTTCCCGTTCCCTCCGTTTCCACGTGCCTTCCTCCCCGATATACCAGGCCTCGTACCACTTCCAGAAATCCGGTATTTCATCTGCCATTTCGCAGATTACCCGTTGGATTAACTGTTCCCATTCCCGTTTTTCGGTTTCAGTAATGCCGGGAGCTGCATATTTCTGGTAATTGATGTAGTCCCCATTTTCATTCAGCATCAGCATTCTATTAAAGCTTTTCTCTGGATCATACAGATGACTGTAATACATCAGAGCTTCGTACAATGGCGAAACCTCATCGGGTCCGATAATGGCATTCTGAATATCAAATCCTTTTTCAACCAATGCCTTCACAATATCAAGATCACCCGTCCAGAACGCAATCTGCAGGGTATGGAACGAAGATTTCCCCGTTTCCCTGAAGCTTTCAAGGGTGCAGCGTTCAATAATCTTCATGATGATGGCTTTGTAGCGGGCTTCCTTTTCTTCAAACTGGATCCGCTGGTCTTCCTGCAGCTTTTCAGTATCGGTGAACCGGAATTGTTTATACATGGTCAGTGCTTCCATCAAGGCATTGGATCCCACGTCGCTGATGTCATCCATAAGGAGATGTTTAAAGGGAGTGCTGTCTTCAGTCATGCCCAGCCAGTTTTCTGCCAGATCAAGAAACCGGTCTTCCTTGGGGCCGTGGAGCATGCACAGAGCCAGAGGCGGATACAGTTTCCCGCTGGTCCAGGGATATTTCCGCTGAATACTGGTTGTAATCCGCGGGTCATCACTGTCAGTCCGCCGGGCTAAGTTGGCGTATGTCTCATTCAACTCTTTCTGTGAAGATTCTTGTACATCACCCGTACGACGCCTTCCCCAAGCCAGATCAATGTCATTCTGAAACCGTTTAAAGGCTTTTTTACTATCCATATACATGGCAGGTGAAAAAGTCTGCCAGAACAATTCATACCGGTAGAAAAACTCAGTAAATGCCTGGTCTGCTGTTTTGTCAAAAAGGTTCAGGGCATAGCCATAGTTCCAGTATTTTTTGGCACCTTTCCCAACTGGTGAGGTATCCTGTTTGTTCGGATCCATGGCTTTTCGTACTTTGTCAGTATTTGCTTCGGTGTACAGACAGAGAATGGAGGCCTGTTTCAGAAATTCGTACAGATACCCGCCTGCATAGTGCCGTCCGTCTTCAAAGGCTTTTGCATAATAGTTTTTTGCACCGGCAAAGTTTTCTTTTGCAACTTCAATCCATCCTTTGAACCAGTTTTCAAAGAACAGAGCAGAGTCAGGGGTGTGTTCCCGGATATCCGCAATAAGGGCTGCCGTCTGCTGTGCATCGTTCTTGTAATGATACTGCTGGAAAATGGCATCGCAGGCAGTTTTAGTCGCAGATAACGTATGTACTATCTGTTCTGCCGGCATGCTGTACAAATCTTTAAAGGTATCGTTCCCGGTAGTGATGAATTGCTCTGCTGCATCTTTTACCTGCTGCAGTTCGGCTTCAGAAAAACCTGCAACCTGTTTTAAAGCATTGCGCACATTGTTTTTCATCCATACCAGCAGCATCCAGTGGGCTGTAGCTTCATCGATACTGGAAACCACGGAAAAAATGCTCTTGAAATTTGCCCATCCGGGATTTTTGCCTTCTTTCCGCATATGGTAAAAGATTTTCTCAAATTTCTCGTTATCATCAGCCCCAGGATTACAGATGGTATACACCTGTTCCCAGCCGGGGAATGATTCCACGGTGGCAAGGACTTCACATAACTCCCGATACAGTTCATCAGCGGGCCGGAGCAGGTAGAGAAAATCTTCCTTCAACATACCGGGGGTATGAAGGGCGTCGGAAAGATGCAGGTGTAAAAGCTGTACCCAGGTGTATTTCTGGGGAAGCTCGGGTGGAATAAATGAAAAGATACGCAGCAGGGTAGGGTACAGTGTAATAATCTCTTTTAAAGCCAGTTCCGGGGCGCCAAAGTCAGTGATAAACCTTGCAGCACAACCGTTGATGAAAAATCCCAGATCTTCACTGTTCCCTTCATGATACGCAAGTTCTTCGTAATCAATGTCCTTTTCTTTGTAGAGGCGGTTCAGTTTTTTACCAAAGGATTCAACAGACAGAATGTCCGTGGTCCACTGGTTCTTGCGACACTGGTCAAGATAGGCGTCAACGTAGTCAAGAATCACGTCTTCTCCCAGCGCCTTTACAATGAATTCCCAGATCTTCCCCGGTTTGATGTTTCCTGTAACCTCTTTCATCAGCGTGCCTCAATCATCAGTCTATGTGACATTGCTTCAAGTTTACGTGATTCTGCCTTTTTGGCAACTGCAATCAGTTTCAGTCTGGCCGGTTCCTTTGCAAAGCGCTTTTCCAGTTCATCAAGGCGTCCGGCATCTTTTGCCGCGGCTGCCAGAATAATGTCAGTCAGTTCGTCGATACGGGAAACAGAGATTGCCATGCCGCCGGTAACATTGGCAAGCCAGGAGAAAAATGACTGACTGTGCAGATACTCAAAGTGTTCTGAAAAATCCCCATATGCAGCAGGTTTTACTGACTGCAGGTCAGCGCAGTCGCTGCAGTACACGGTATTCAGTGTAACCTGTTTTTCATACAGTTTCCTGGTGATGGTAAAAAAGTCATGCTGATAGGGGCACTGAGAAACCGGGTGGCAGCTGGCATCGCCAAAAAGAACGACTGAACGATGATGGCCGGCCCGCCAGGAGATAGTCTCAAGAATATCATGCAGGGCATCTTCTACGGCCTCGTCTTCATCGCCGCCATACCCGGTAGGTGTATCTTCAATGAATGAAATCAGTTTCTGCGTATTGGTGGTGGGTTGGCAGACGGTGGTGATGTAGGGATCTCCACTGCCATGGTCCAGATAGAAGATGATGCCGATTTTCAGATTTGTGATAAGACCGAAAAGGTTCTGGCATAATTCCTTCATCTTGCATTTCAAAAGGGTGTGATAGGCACTCATGGAACCGGTCAGGTCACCGCACAGAATCAGATCAAGTCCTGCGTATTTTTTCTGTACCTGCTCTGAAAGGGGCGTCCGTTTTCCGGAGCTGCTTTCGGTGATGATTTTTGCAGCGGCCGATTTCTGTACCAGATTCAGACTGGTAAGTGCCGGGCTGTGCTTTGTTTGTGCCAATGCGGGCAGGTTAATGATAGTACTGTCTTTTGTCATGCGGCTTCTCCTTTACATCCTTTTTTTGTCCGTTCCAGAAGGATTTCTTTTGCTTTGTTGATTTCGCGGATTTTCTGTTCTGCTTGGGCTTTTTCTTCATCGCTGGCATCGGTAAAGCGGTCTGGATGATATTGTTTTGCCTTACGGCGATGTGCCTTTTTGATATCTGATTCCGATGCGTCAGGACTGAGGCCCAGAATGTCGTAGTATTTCGACGTGTCGTCTTCCCTGGATGCATCAGATTCGGTGGATGTTCCGGTACTGTCGGAAGTTCCTGCGCCAGTTGACCATGCATTCAGAACCTGCAGCAGCAGTTCGTAGTTTTTGCAGCTGGCAAGCCCGAACAGGATATTCCGGTAACACTCAGAAAACTCCCAGGACTTCATGTTTTTGTCGGCTGTTACCAGACATTCTTCAATGTAGGTAAGCCAGTCATGTACCAGACTGCTGATGCCGTTTTCTGCAGCGTGTTCAGTAACAGCCTGATAATTGGCCTGAAGCTGGGTGTAGGATTCATCAATGGCATCGATGGGTGTGGCAAATCCTTTGAAGGTACCGTCACCGTATTTTTCATCCAGCTGCTGGAACTTTTCTTCCATATCACTAATCTGCTTTAAGGCTTGTCGAAGTGCTTCCTTTACCACCAGTTTTGCTTTTTGGGCAGTTTTTGTTTCATCAAACTTCATGCTCTTTGCAGTCCGCTTCCTGGAACTTAAGTCTGCAATAAGCCGGTCATATTCAGCTACTTTTTCTGCCAGGGAATTTTCAATGTCACAACGCCGCTTTTCGCTTTCTTCTGCCCGGGAGAACATTTCATCAGCTGCAGCCTTTTCACTTTCTGCGGCGGCATTCAGTTCTTTTGCCTGAGCGTTGAGATAGGCTGTTTCATCAACCTGGGCCTGAATGGTTTCCATCCGTGATTCATACTCAGTTTTGATGGCAGCAGCTTCTGCTTCCCGCTTTTTCATTTCATTCCACGCAGCTTCCAGCTCCTTGTCTTTCTTTGATAAATCGCTTTTACGGGCTTCAATAAAAATTTCATTTCTCCTGATTTCTGCCAGCCGGTCATCGGCTTCCTGCAGTTTTTCCGATGCCAGCCGTTCTTTCCGGCTTGCCTCAATTTCCTGCTTTTTCAGAAGTGCATGAATCTTCTCCTGCTCACTGACAATGGCTTTCAGTTCCTGATTCAGCTGGTGGTTTTCAAGCCCCAACTGCAGGGACGATTTCTGCACGGCAAGGGTGCCGGTCTGAACTTCCAGGCTGTCTGCCTGTACCTGCCGGCTGTTTTCCAGCACCGCATCCAGCTGTTGTTTCCGTTTCTTTCCAAAAATGTCCATACTTCCTCCTTAATATCCTGCCAGGATCACTGAACCTGTCGAAGTGTCCTGTTCACACACTCTCAATATCCTGCCAGGGTTTTAATCACATCGCTGACCCAGTTCAACCTGCCGCAGTTTCCATCGCTGCCGGAGCCTGGTATAGGGAACGTGTATTTTCGGTTATTGCAGTGGTATACCAGTTTGGGATGGGTTTTCCCTTTTTTAGGTATGTAGCTGAACCCCAATGCCGCCAGTTGAGAAATCTGTGCTGCGCTAAGATGTTTGCTTGTTGTTCTGAGGATCTGTTTCAGTTGTCCCCGTAAATCCTGAAATTCTGCCATATATGTCACCTCCAGAATGGTGCCCTTAAGGTAGCAATTTCTCAGAAAATGATATGTGGATAAATCAGGACATTTTTTTTACGGGGGAGGGAGTAAATAGTGTTGCAGAATAAGGGTTGTTACTGTTCCACTGCCCGTACGGTAAGGGTATCTACGTCAACGGTGAATTTGATGTTCATGCCGGCAAAGGCAAGACCATATTCACGGTCCGGGGCCTGAAAGTAGGTCTGCCGCGGATCCTGTTCCAGCACGCCGCAAAGTGCAGCGCGTTTATTTTCCGGCACCTGTAAAAGCAGTTCCTTCGGGAACACCACCTGCAGCCGGTGCTCTTTAGTGACGGCAGTAAAGCCTTCGGTGGCTTCGGGGATGCAGTCGCTGATGGGGACGTAGGGTTTGATGTCGTAAATAGGGGTGCCGTCCAGCATGTCGGCGCCGGAAACTATCAGACGCACGCCGCCGTTGCCGTTGTCTTCAATACGTTCCAGTTTTACTGCAGACATGCCGATGCCATTGGGCCTGAAAGGAGACCGGGTGGCAAAAACTCCCATCCGGGTTTTACCGCCTAAACGGGGAGGACGTACTGTCGCGTTATAGCCGGCCCCTTCGTTTTCAGAAAAACCCCATAACAGCCAGATATGACTGTACCCGTCTAATCCCCGCACGGTTTCCGGCTGCTGAAAGGCCGGCAGAAATTCAATGATAGCGGTAAGATCCTTTACCAGACGCGGCTGGCGTGGAATGCCGAATTTTTCACTGAAATCGGTATGTATTATGGCAATGGGTTCTATCTGTTTCATCACTTGTACAATAGTGATATGATGAGATGTATGGCAAGTACAAAATCCCATACCATCGATATGGTCCACGGACCACTTCTTGGAAAGATCCTTTTATTTTCCCTGCCCCTTATTGCACAAAGCTGGCTGCAGGTCCTTTTCAATGCCGCTGATGTTATTGTTGTAGGACGTTTTGTGGGGCCCACTGCTCTGGCTGCTGTTGGCTGTACCGCTTCTCTGGTAAATCTTATCCTCAACGTATTTATGGGACTTTCTGTTGGTGCCAACGTGGTGGTTGCCCGCTATCTGGGAGCCAAGAACGACGTGGCCATTGAACAGTCAGTTCATACCACCATCGGTCTTTCGATTCTTTCGGGCATCATCCTTACCGTCATCGGTTTTTTCGGCTCTCCCGTATTCCTTATCTGGATGGCCACACCTGCCGAAGTTCTTCCTCAGGCAACCTTATACCTGCGGGTTTATTTTCTGGGCATCATCAGTTCCATGCTGTACAACTTTGGTGCCGCTATCCTTCGCGCCATCGGTGATACTCAGCGTCCACTGATTTTTCTGCTTATTTCCGGCGTATTGAATGTTATCCTCAACGTTATCTTTGTTACCGTTATCCGACTTGATGTGGCCGGCGTTGCTCTTGCTACCATTATCAGCCAGACTCTGGCAGCCTGTCTGGTTCTTCGCTGTCTGGCCCGTGAAAAATCCAGTATCCGGCTGAGCTTCAAAAAAATTCAGATTAATGTTGAACGTACCAGGGAAATCGTAAAAATCGGTATGCCTGCCGGTGTACAGGGCATGCTCTTCAGTTTTTCCAATACGGTTATTCAAAGTTCCATCAACGGGTTTGGAGCCGTAGTGGTGGCCGGTAACAGTGCTGCCAGTAACGTAGAAGGTTTTGTCTGGAACGCCATGAATGCTTTCCATCAGGCATCAACCAGCTTTACCAGTCAGAACTACGGTGCCGGCGAAATGAAGCGCATCAACATCATTGCCGTTCAGTGCCAGCTGTGTGCCATTGTCATTTCCCTCATCAGCAGTATGGCGTTCCTGTGGGGCGGACCCTTCATCATGAGCCTCTATTCCCCGGAAGCCGACGTAATTGCTGCCGGCATGGTGCGTCTTAAGATCATCATGAGTACCTATTATCTGTGCGGCATGATGGACGTTATGGTCGGCTCTCTGCGTGGTATCGGCTATTCCATCATTCCTATGATTATGTCGCTTTTGGGTGCCTGTGGTCTTCGTCTGCTGTTCATCTTTACCCTGTTCCGGCTGCCGTATTTCCACACTACCGACTGGTTGTACTACATGTACCCCATCAGCTGGGCGGTAACTTTTGTGGCACAGTTTGTTACGTTCCTTATCTGCAAGCGCAAGGTAGACCGGCAGCACTCAATGCTGTCAGCCGTTTGAACACAACCTGTTTTTTCAGTATTATAAGCACATCTTTTTCCTTACGAGGTTATGAATGTCATTGACCAGCGTTTCTCCGGTTGACGGCCGCTACGAAAGCAAAACCAAGTGTCTGCAGGGCTATTTCTCTGAAATGGCTTTAATGAAGTATCGTATCTATACAGAGATCAACTACCTCATCAAACTGCTTGAAACCCCTATGCTGAAAGAACGGGTTACCACACCTGTTGACCCGGCAGCTCTCCGCAACATCATCGATATTACCGAAGATGATGCCGCCATTATCAAAGCCATTGAAACAAAAGGCTGGAACGGCATTCCTGCTACCAACCACGATGTAAAGGCCATTGAATATTTCATCAAATCGAAGATTACTGAAATGGGCCGCGAAGACATTCTGGAATACGTTCACTTTGCCCTGACTTCAGAAGATATCAACAATATCAGTTACGGTCTTATGATTCGTGATGCCGTAAACGAAGTAGTGCTGCCTGAAATTCTGACCATTTACGGAAAACTCTACGACCTTTCTGTTGAACACAAAGATCTTTCCATGCTGGCCCGTACCCACGGACAGCCTGCAACTCCAACCACCTTTGGTAAAGAAGTGCTGGTATTTGTGAACCGCATAAAAGAAGAACTGGTACAGCTGGGTAATATTGATATCTGCCTGAAACTGAACGGTGCTACCGGCGGTTTTAACGCCCACAACTTTGTATTCCCTGAATATGACTGGATTACCTTCAGCCACGAACTGATCAACAGCTTTAACGACAGTATTACCCCCATGGACAACCGATTCATGCACGTAAAACCGCTGAAAGTACGCTTTAACCCCATTACCGCCCAGATTGAGCCCCATGATTCATACCTGCGCGTATTTGACGGCGTTAAACGCATCAACAACATCCTGATTGACTTTGCCATGGATGTATGGCGCTACATTTCTGACGGATGGATTAAACAGCGCACCGTTGCCGGTGAAATCGGTTCTTCTGCCATGCCGCACAAAGTTAACCCCATTGACTTTGAAAACGCCGAAGGTAACTTTGGCTTTGCCAACAGCATGTTTGAGTTCTTTGTACGCAAACTGTGCATCAGTCGCCTGCAGCGCGACCTGACCGACTCTACTGTTGAACGCAACATTGGTGTTGCTTTTGCCCACAGTATGATTGGATACGCCAGTCTGCAGAAGGGTCTTGGTAAAATTGAGGTTAACGCAGAAAAAATCACTGAAGCCCTTTCTGACACACCGGAAGTTATGGCAGAAGCATACCAGAACCTGCTCCGCATGAGCGGCGTTGATAAGCCTTATGAACGCTTAAAGGAAATTACCCGCGGTAAGAAAGTTACCATTGCAGACTTCCATGGTCTTGCAGAAAAGCTGGATGTATCTGACGAAGTTAAATCTCGGCTTCTGGCCTGTACCCCCAACAGCTATGTTGGTTTAAGTGCAAAACTGGTAGAACAGTTCGAACCCAAAATCAACTGATAAAAAAAGCCTGCGTTCCAAACGGTTCGCAGGCTTTTTTTTGCTTTTTTTTCGGTAACTGCCAGTTCTTAGAACTCTGCAGTCAGGCGCAGGTTTTCGTTTCCGCAGAATGGATCGCTTGGCGCAATACCTTTGAAGGTGCTGCGACCCAGCAGTTTGTCCATAAGTGCTTCATTGAAAACCGGATTGTCGTTGTAGCTGTTGATGAATGTCTTAACCATTGGAGCATCAAACAGGTGATACGGATTGGCGGTAGAAATCATCAGACAGGGTACCTTTTCTTCAACAAACCAGGGAGCATCGTCACCAAGACCGAACATAACGTTCCAGTTGATGCGGGCAACCGTATTGTTTGAAGCATTTTCAACGTTCACAATGTATACGTACAGGTCTTTATCAGATGCAAAAGCTGCAGTTGGACGGTACATTTCTGCAAGCAGGACACCTTTTTCAGGAGTCATGCCGATACCGGCAAAGTTCATGGGTTCAATGGAAACAGAACGGTCGCGGACAATAACTTCAAAGCCTTCTTTTTCAAACAGAGCCTTCCATTTCTGTACCAGAGGAGAATCTCCTTCCGGATTCTTGGTAATCACGTTCAGGTATACCCTTTTGTATTTTGCCGGACTGATAGGAAGCAGATGCTGAGTGTCTTTAACCAGGGTAATTGCTTTGTCTGCAACATCTTTTGCCCAGTCTTTGTGCTGCTGGCAGCCTACAATGGCGTCGCTTTCTGCAGCAGCGGGAACCAGTGTTCCTTCACGCTGTTTGATGTGCAGTTCCAGAGAAGCCTTTGTTGCCAGAATGCGGGTAACAGCATCGTTCAGGCGTTCCATGGTCAGTTTGCCGGTCTGAACACCGCTAAGCATCAGCTGGTAGTCTTCATCAATGCTCTTGTTGAACAGGAACATATCGTTTCCGGCCATAATGGCGTACGGAACAGCTTCAACACGCGGCATGGCGCTCATGAAACCGATCATTACGGAAGCATCAGTGGTAATAAGACCGTTAAAGCCCAGCTCTCCGCGGAGAACGTCGGTCAGAAGATATTTGTTCAGGGATGCCGGCATCAGTTTTTCACGGGCAGTGGCATTAGGATTAATGGCTGCAACTTTTGCAGGCTGTGCAATGTGTCCTACCATAACGGTTTTGGCACCCTGGTCAATCAGTGATTTATATACGTAACCGTAGGTTTTATCCCATTCTTCGGCAGATTTGTCGTTGATTGAGGTAACCAGGTGCTGGTCACGTTCATCGCAGCCGTCGCCGGGAAAGTGTTTGATGGAAACGGCAACACCGGCTTCATCAGCACCACGCAGGTAGGCGCTGCCACATTTCTTTACCATTTCAGGATCAGAGCCAAAAGTACGCAGGTTGGTAATAGGGTTGTGGAAGTTATAGTCAATATCGATGATTGGTGCAAAAGACCAGTTAAGGCCCACAGAAGCACCTTCCTTACAGGCAACATAGCCCATGCGGTACGCGTTTTCAGCGTCTCCGGTGGCAGCTACAGCCATAGGACGGCCAAAAGAAGTACCTTCTACACAAAGTCCGTCTCCACCACCTTCTGTATTTGCAGCCAGAAGCAGCGGTATTTTTGCCATATCCTGAATAGCCTTGTGGGTGTTCAGAATTTCTTCTTTTATTCCCGGGCGGTACATCATTGCTCCAATGTGCAGATCGTTAAGCAGATGATTCAGCGAATCTTTATCGCTGGCTGTTCCCATGGGACAGAAAAGCTGGCCGACTTTTTCTTCGGTAGTCATGCCGGCAAGGGTATCCTGTACCCATTTTACGCCTTCATCATCAAGAAAGAAGGGGTTTACTTTCAAGTCTATCATTTTTTGGCTCCTTTAATGGCAGCTTTTACGCGGCCTTCATTAGATTGGAAAATCATGAAAAGTACGAAAATAGTTGCATTGATCAATGGAATAACGAAAATGTTCCAGTTTCGTGCAATCTGCACCTGGCCAAGACCAATCTGGATGAATGTATACCCGATAACTCCCAGAAGAATACCCAGATTTTTGTTGGTGTAGCGCATAAGGAATCCACCGAAGAACAGAGGACAGAAACAGTCAAACATCAAGGCAACAGAAGCAAAATTCAAGGAAGGCTGCACTGCCTTTACGGCAGAATAGTTGATAATTCCGGCGCAGCCCAGAAGAGCTCCACTGATGGCATAACAGATAATGGCATTCTTGATTTCATCAACACCGGTATCAGTAGCAATTTTCTGACCACTCTGCAGTGAGCGGTAGTCGTAGCCGATTTTGGTGTACTCAAAGATGACAATCATGAATATGGTGGCAATTAAAGTGATGATAATCATCAGGGGAATGTTTCCTGCAATGGCGATGATGGCAGGAGTCATTTCCTTTTTAAGAGCAAGCATTTCAACGTTGCCATTGTAGGCAAAACTGCGTACCAGCCAGAATCCCAGAGCTTCGTAAATCAGGGTAGTACCCAGAGATACAATCATGGAAGGCAATCTAAGCAGTACGTATAGTAATCCTGAAATGGTACTGAGGACGGTTCCGGTAACGATTGCAGCAATGAATGCCAGTGATGGATGATCGCCTGTCTGAATATTTACGATAAAACCAACGATGGTTGAAAGCAGAATGATGGAGCCGGTATCAAAGCACATGCGCCCGGTATGCAGATTGATGGAAACTGCAAAACAGAGCAGTGAAAAATAGCACACACTTTTGAAGAAGGTGGCAACATTGGTTCCAATACCACCTACAAACACCGATGCACCGTTGGCCCGGCATACCAGCCAGATCAGTACATAACAGATAACCGGAAGAGAGAGGCAGCCAAACAGTTTTTTTGTCAGGACTGCAGTTTTATTTTCGTTCATACTTATGTTCTCCTTTCGCAGAGGGGTACCTTTCAGAAAAAGATGCACCTCTGTAAAAGGGGCTGTACCAAAGATGTCATCCCGAACTTGTTTCAGAATCTCAGATGCTGAATCAAGTTCAGCATGACA
>JAZLJW010000131.1:0-1259 GCA_045597345.1 Treponemataceae bacterium | reverse complement strand
TATACACGTGAAGTATCAATAACGCCAAAGCGGGTCAGATCCTGCTGGGCAAAAGCAGACACAACGGGAATCAACGCAAGGACACAAACAATAAGCAGTTTTTTAACAGTTTTCATATAACCTCGATTAACCAGTACCGCTATTTTAGCGGTTAGCAATGTTGAATGACAAGATAAAGGCACCTTTCTTATCCATCACTACCTCTCCGTCTTTAATCTGGAAGGTATTTGCAAAAAGCAGACGAAGCGGGAACTGCTGTACACTGAAGCGGATACCGGGACCATAGCTGAAATAGAAATCTTCCAGGGAAGTTTCATGCAGCAGGGCATTTGCATCGTCCTTAAGGACAGCAGCATCAAAATACAGGTCTGCAGCAACCATACCGGGGACAATGGGCGAACGGAGCTCTACAGAGTTGGACCACAGTGCACGACCGCGGGTACCGGCCAGAGTTGACCAGCCACGGCCATTGAACATACCGTCAATGAACAGCAGGCTGCTGTGACTGATTTCGTCATCAAAGAATGGTGTCAGCGTGGTAAATGATGAGAATCCGGCCAGAGTCAACTTGAAATCAAAGGAATCACCAATGGGGATATTGCAGATTGGCAGGAATCCTTCAATTTTGGTATCAGTACGTAGGAAGTAATCGCTTTCATCAGGAAGAAGACCAGTAAACGCAAGTTTCTGACTGGCAAACCAACCTTTTGAAGGATCATAGAAAATATCACGGTCATCGATACTTACCGCACCCCACAGAGTATTGAACACACCAAGACGGTTTTTATACTCAAGGATAACAGAGTCAACCGGCTGATACAGATCTGAATCAAAGTCATTGTGAACGATTTCTGAAGAGATACCACCGGTTACTGACAGAATACCTACGGAAGGATACCAGCGGCGTCCCAGAGCGACAGAACCTTCGATAGCCAGTTTTTCATACGACATATATACATTTCTGCTGTCAGCACCGCTGCCGAAATACATCTTCTGCAGGGCGGTCTCTTCTGAATGTGCAACATCCAGATTTACAGAGAACGTAATGGGCTTATTGAATGCCCATGAATCGGCATATCCGAATCCAATTTCCTGCTTGGTAGAAGCCAGGGTCAGGTTTTCGGAAATGGTTTTTCCTTCACCATTAACATTTGAATTGGTATGCTTCAGAAATACAGAAATCGGAATCTTCTGCCACCATTCCATATGGTCATCCTTTACCTGTCCGATATCAGTCGGAGTAAAGGTAACACCCATTT
>JAZLJW010000130.1:0-53497 GCA_045597345.1 Treponemataceae bacterium | reverse complement strand
TTGCAGTATCCCCTACCTTAATCCGCAGCGGTTCACTCTGGCTTGCCGTTTTCCGCTGTTCTTCCTGCGACAGAGCCTGCTCAGCATCAACCTGACTGGCAGAACTGCCGGTTGAACTGTTCTGGGCACTGTGGGTACCGGTTCCACTGCTGGCAGGGGTCGGTGTCTGCCCCGCAAAGCTGGAATTGGCATCAGCATTTGCCAAAAGATATGCCTTGATTTTGCTGCGGGCCTTGCTGGTTTTTACGTACTGCAGCTGGTTTTCTGTAGGGTGCGCCTGAGGATTTGTCAGAATATCAATAATCTGGGTGTTCTTCAGCGGACTGCTCAAGGGGATGATATGTCCGTCTGCTTTGGCACCAACAATGGTTTCGCCGATGTGGGTATGAATGCTGTAGGCAAAGTCTACAGCAGTACTGCCAACCGGCAGTTCCCGTACGTCACCTTTTGGTGTAAAGACAAAAATGCTGTCACCCAAAAGTTCATCGCGGATTTCGCGGAACAGTTCATCATCGTTGCCCCCGTCTTTCCTGAGCGCCTTCAACTGATTGATGATGCTCAGGTTATCAATGCTTACGGCATCGTGGTTGGTGCCCTTTTTGTACAGCCAGTGAGACGCAACACCGTGTTCAGCCAGATGATGCATGTCATGGGTGCGGATCTGAATTTCAAGGGGCTTCCCATCACACATGACGGTGGTATGAAGACTCTGGTAACCGTTTGCCTTGGGCATGGCAATGTAATCCTTGAAGCGCCCATCCAGCGGCAGCCACAGACGGTGCACCAGACCGATAAGGGAGTAACACTGATTTACATCGTCACAGAGAATACGGAGTGCCAGGAGATCAAAAATCTCATCGGCAGCCTTGCCCCGTTTCTTCATTTTCTGATAAATCGAATAAAAGTGCTTGGCACGGCTTGAAATTTCTATATCAATGTTCTGCTTTGCGGCAGCTTTCAGTATGGCATTCTGAGCGTTGGTAAGATATACCGCCCGTTCATCCTTTTTCAAGGAAACCATCTGCTTTATCTGCAGATACGCATCCGGGTTGGAATATTTGAGACTTAAATCTTCCAGTTCATCTTTTAACCCCGACATACCTAGACGGTTTGCAAGAGGAGCCCATACATCAAGGGTTTCCTGCGCAATGTACTTCTGAGTTTCTTCGTCTTCGTGCTTTAAGAACCGGAGCCGGTCCAGCCGGTCTGCAAGTTTTACCAGAATTACACGGATATCGTCAGTCATGGCAAAGAGCATTTTTCGGAATGAGTCAGCCTGCTGCAGAGTCTTGTTCTGAAACTTCAAAGTACCGATACGGCTGGTACGGCTTACGATATTAGCCACATTCTTTCCAAACCGTTTTTCAACGTCTTCCGGGGTTACCGATTCAAAAACAAGAACGTTGTGAAGAAGTGCAGAAGCTACTGACTCAGCATCCATCTTGTTGTGTGCAATGATTGCTGCAGTACGCAGGGGATGATCAGTATAGCGCTCTCCATTGGGGCGGGTTTCCGGTACACCGTGAGCACAAAGGGAATTAAGCCAGTTCCAGGCATCGCGGATCAGTTTTTCTTCATCTGGCGTAGCACCACCGGCAACCGTATACGCCGGGTATTCGGCAAAAAATTCATCAAGTTCATGGAGATTATCGTCTTTATTTTTCATGACACACCTCTTTTTCTGCCGTTTTTTCGCTATCCCTGCGCGTCATCATCAGTAAACTGACTGACAGTAATCCACAGGAAATCCAGATGGTACGGATACCGATTTTCAGAGACAACACTCCGCCGAATCCTGCACCCACTGCAAATACTATAATAATGCCAAAATAGTTAATTGCGGAATCAAGTTGCGCTTTATTATGGTTTCTAAGATATTTTGACAGCTGCACGGTACCGGAGCGCAGGTTTCCGATACACATGGTACTGGCAAATCCATTACCGTTTACCGTCCGAAAGCTCTGTACCTGCATAGCACAGGCAAAAGATACCAGCGCATTTGCCAGCCAGTTTACCGACAGCGGTAAAAAACCGACGGAGAACAACAGCAGTATTTCAATCACCAGAATTCCCTGCCGCCAGTGAAGTTTCTGACTCTGCTTAAAACGATATTCCATGCGTTCAGCAAGAAAAACACCGGCTGCAAATGCTATAATGGGCACCAGATATGCATGCGCAGCAGCAAAAGCTCCTGACATGAGATTCTGACTGAACAGCACAATATTTCCTGTCTGTGCATTGGCAAATACATGATCACGGATATTATAGGTATAGGCATCCTGAAGCCCTCCGGAAAGGGCCAGCAGAGAGCTGTTAAAAAACGATTCTGAAACCTGCTTTTTCATTATCTATGTT
This sequence comes from Treponemataceae bacterium, assembly GCA_045597345.1. Lineage (GTDB taxonomy): Bacteria > Spirochaetota > Spirochaetia > Treponematales > Treponemataceae > Treponema_I. The sequence continues at coordinate 51,142 of JAZLJW010000130.1, read as the reverse complement.
ATACCATGCATTAACAGGTGTGACAAAGTACAGTTCTACAGGTAAAATAGTGCACTATGAATAATGTTGCTATCAGTATCGTTTATCCCTCTTTTCAAGAATCCCACTATAAAACGCTTTCACCCGTTACCTGTCATGATCTTGCTCTTGATTATCTGGTACAGGTGTTAACTCAGGACCAGAAAGAACAGCAGCTGATTCTGACTGTGCTTTCAAAAATGACTGATGACCCGGCAGTAGCTGCATTCCGGGCTGATGTATTTGAAGATATTCTTCGGTTTCCCGCTTTGCGTAAAGAGATTATGGAACTGTTGGACAGGGTTCAGTTTCTGCAGGATTTTTCAAGTCTGAAAAAAGATTTTGACACCAAAGCCGATATGTGGGACCTGCTGCACCGGTTGGAAGAAATCAATGATTACATTACCTGCGTTGAATCGATTCAAGCCTGTCTTGGAAAATACGATGTCAAATCTGCAGGGCTGAAAGACCTTAAAGCTTCGGTGGATACCATTTACCACGCAGCAAGTTTTTCTGAACTGAAAACTGATATCCGTGAATTAAAGGCAACTACCGGCAATCTGCAGAGTATTACTGTGGGCATTAACCTGAATGAACGGTTTGAAGCCGTACAGGTAGGATTGGTAAGCGTCAACAGTAAGCCGTTCAAGCATTCAAATATTGTCAGTCATTTTTCTCAAGTACTGACTACAAAAGAAGGTCTGAAGGATACCACAGACTGGAATGGAGATCTGCACTTTACTCCTGTTGATGGTAGCGGACTGGCAGGTAAAACCGGAGCACTAGAGTCTACAGCAGTGATGATGCGGAATCCGCTGGCAGGAATGTTTCTGCGTCAGGCTTCAGAAAGTACGATGGTTACCATGCCGGATGGTGACTATGCCCAGGGAGCTTCCCGATTGATGGATAAAGCAGTAAGTCAGATGCTGCATCTTATGGTAAAGCGGCTTCGCGATGTACTGAGCAAATATGTATCGTTAAGTATTTACAGCATTACCGATCTGATTCCTGAGTTCATGTATTACATCCGGTATGCTGAATTTGTAGAAAAGCTGATTGCCCAGGGATATTTGTTCTGCAAGCCAACTGTCAGGGGCACTTCGACAGGCTCAGTGGCCTTGACTGACAACGCAGGATCCCTGATGAAGGCTCGGGACATCTGGAACCTGAAACTTGCTGTTGCTGGCGGCGTTTCTTCTGCATCAGAAATTATTACCAATGATCTGGATTTTGATTTCGACCATCTGGTGTACATTCTGACTGGTGCCAACCGAGGCGGCAAAACAACCATTACCCAGGCTGTCGGAATTGCCTGCGTGCTGGCACAGGGTGGACTCTACGTCCCCGGCACTGTTTTTGAATATCAAAGCATTGATGCTATTTATACCCACTTTCCGGCAGATGAAGACAAAACCATGGATTTAGGCCGTCTGGGTGAAGAATGTGAACGGTTTAAAGAGCTGTATACGGCAGCAACAGAACACAGTCTTTTGCTGCTTAATGAAACATTTTCTACTACCAGTTTTGAGGAAGGATACTTTATTGCCACGGATGCCGTTAAGGCGATTCTGGCTAAGGGTGCACGGACCATCTACAACACCCACATGCACAAACTGGGCTATGATGTAGAACAGCTGAACGCAGGCAGCGGAACAAGCATCACGCTGCGGGGTCGTGCCGCTTCACTGATTGTAAAGTCTGACGGCGGCAACCGTTCATTTAAGGTTGCCCTGGCCCCTCCGGAAGGCATGTCATATGCCGGTGACATTGCCAGAAAATACGGTGTTACCCTGGAAATGCTGCTTCAGTAAGACGAAGCATACCGGCAAGATCTTTGTGGATATGTACATGGGTAAAGCCTGCCTGCTCTGCCAGGCGGGCTGCTTCTTCTGCATTGTACTCGCCGGTTTCCAGCAACATAACGCTGCCGGGAGCCATGTATTGCGGCGCCTGTTCCAGAATGGTGCGGACCAGATTAAGACCGTCACTGCCACCATCCAAAGCAAGGCGGGGCTCACTGCGGCCATCCGTTAAAAGGTCTGAAGTTACCTCTGCAGGCACATACGGCGGGTTTGTCAGAAGTATGTGTATTACACCTTGGGCCGGTACCGCTTCCCACAGGTTTCCCTGGCAGAACTGCAGACAACCGGCTATTTCTTCCGGCAGCAGCCGCCGGGCATTTTCACGGGCAACAGACAACGCATCAGGTGAAATATCGGTAGCTGTTATCTGCAGCCGGCCCGTAAGTTTTTCTGCTCCAAACCGTTCAAAGAGCTGCAGCAGTACACTTATGGCAATACAGCCGCTCCCTGTACACATATCAATTGCCTGGATTACTGCCGGTTCCGGCCGGGCCAGACGTGCACTTATCAAGTCTACGGCCCGCTCAACCAGAATTTCCGTATCCGGCTTTGGAATCAACACCGACGGTGTTACATAAAAAGAATAACCGTAAAACTCTTTTTCGCCGGTTATGTACGCAATGGGCAGTCCGGTCTGCCGCTTTTTCAGCAGCTGACTCATCAGTTCTACCTGTTCATCTGAAAGAACCGTATCATCATAGGCTAAAAGCCAGCTGCGGTCTTTTTTCAATACATGCTGCAACAGGCAGTCTACGTCCAGCAGAGGGGTATCCCGAACTGCCGGATTGTCACTTTCCCCCAGCAGACGCATGCCGGCACGACGTATACCGCGAATCGTTATCCTGTCATCGTTTTCTGCCATACATCCCCCTTTCTGCCTTTTTGCAGTATAACAGACAATATTCCCCTTTTACGACATGGCTTACCATAAAATGCCCATTACTAAAAATTCTCAATCCCCCTGTACTTTTCGTAAATCCAGCCTTTTGAAACAGATTACGGTTTCTGTTGTTATCTCATGCATTCTGGTTGTCCTCATCAGTTCCGGTCTTTTCGTTGTTGCTTACCGCCAGTTTTTCCAGAAAGATGCCTATGAACAGACCACCATTCTGAAACGTGCAGAAAACCGTCACGACTATGCAGAACTGTATTACGTTCAGGATATGAACGGTGACCAGCTTGCAGTTCGGGAATTTTAGGAAACCGGAAAAACCGCTGGTGGTTTTCAGAGATAGAAAAGACTAAAGTAGATATCAAGTTGTCTGAACTGAAGAAATTCGTTGAAATCAACTCTATCTACGAACAGGGAGATTGCCGGAGAACTGAGTAAAACTGTAGGCACGTTCAAGGTGTAACCGGCCGTTTTTTATGGTATCATAGGGGTATATGAAAAATGTCATTACAGAAATTCAGCGTACACAGACCATTACCCGGGAACAGTTGGCGCAGCTTCTTTCCATGGACGAAAGTCTTGCAAAGGAGCTGCTGTATCCTGCGGCCCGTGCAGTTGCCGACAGTATTTACGGCAACAAGGTCTTTACCCGCGGCCTTATTGAATTTACCAACTACTGCCGGAACGACTGCTATTACTGCGGCATCCGCTGCAGTAACCGTAGTGCCCAGCGATACCGGCTGACAGAAGAAGAAATCCTTTCCTGCTGTGATGAAGGCTATGAGCTGGGATTCCGCACTTTTGTACTGCAGGGCGGCGAAGATATGTCCTATTCCGATGACGATATGTGCCGCATCATCAGTGCCATCAGAAATCGGTTCCCGGACTGTGCCATTACCCTTTCCATTGGTGAACGGGAACGTGAAAGCTACCAGAAATATTATGACGCCGGCGCCAACCGGTACCTGCTGCGCCACGAAACTGCAGATAGAGACCATTACCGCCGGCTGCATCCGGAAAACCTTTCTCTGGAACACCGCATGAACTGCCTTCGGGAACTGCGTGATATCGGGTATCAGGTAGGCTGCGGCTTTATGGTAGGTTCACCGGGACAAACCATAGATACGCTGTATAAGGATTTGATGTTCATAAAAGAACTGGAGCCCCATATGGTGGGAATCGGGCCCTTTATCCCGGCAGCCGGTACGCCCTTTGCCGGCGAAAAACCAGGAACGCTGGAGCAGACACTGCGTCTTTTAGCCATTATCCGGCTGATTCATCCCCAGGTACTGCTGCCGGCAACCACCGCTCTTGGAACAATCCACCCGCAGGGCAGGGAACTGGGCATCCTTGCCGGAGCAAACGTTGTCATGCCCAACCTGTCGCCGGTAGCCGTGCGCAAAAAGTATGCATTATATGACAATAAAATCTGTACCGGAGAAGAAGCCGCCGAATGCCGCGGTTGTCTTGGCCGCCGTGTTATGTCCGTTGGCTGTGAACTTGCCATCGACCGGGGCGACAGTTTAGTTCAGTAAACGCTGGTCCCGTAGTGGCTGCTTATATCAGTAGCCGCAGAGTATCAACAGCCGCTTGTGCAGAATGCTTTCAGGCGGTTCAGGGCATCCTGCACAATGGCGCGGGAAGTGGCCAGGTTCATGCGGACAAAGGATTCTCCACCTTTGCCGTACTGATTGCCTTCACTTAACACAAGGCCGGTTTTTGAGCGCAGACGGCTGGCAAAGGTCTCACCATCAAGGCCAGTAGCAGAAATATCAAGCCAGATAAGATAGGTTGCGTCAGAAGAAATGGCTTTTATTGCAGGCAGTTCAGAAGCCACAAAAGATTCTACCAGCCGCCGGTTTTCCCAGACATATGAACGCAGTTCTTCAAGCCACGGGCCGCCTTTTGTATAGGCACTGACAGCCCCCTGCACGGCAAAGGCATTGGGTTCACCACATTCATCGGTGTTAATGCCGCGCCACACTTTATGGCGCAGGTTCGCATTGGGAACAACAACTGCTGCCGTGCCCAGCCCTGCCAGATTAAAGGTCTTGGTAGGAGCCACAGCCATAATGCAGTTGTTCCTGCAGGTTTCGTTTACGCTGGCAAAGGGAACATACAGTTTTCCAGGTTCCGTAATATCACAGTGAATTTCATCGCTGAGCACCACCACATTGTTGGCAGCACACAGTTCCCCAATTTGGGCAAGTTCTCCGGCGCTCCAGATTTTCCCTACCGGGTTCTGCGGATTACACAGAATCATCAGGGAAACCTGCGGATCCTGCAGTTTCTGCTCCAGATCAGCAAAATCAATGCGGTAGGAAGAACCGTCATACACCAGCTGGCATTCCACCGGATTACGGCCGTTATTTACAATGGAATTGTAGAAAATGTTGTAGGTTGGTGTTAAAAGAAGCACCTTTTCGCCCGGTGTGGTAATTTTTCTGACCGTACTGGAAATAGTGGGAACAACGCCGGTAGAGAAAATGAGCCAGTCTTTCTGAATTTCAAAATCATAGCGGGTTTTCCACCAGGTGATATAGGCGTTTTCCCACTCAGTAGTCGTTTCCGCATAGCCATAGGCCCCAAGCTGAGCTCGTTCCAGAATGGCAGCCTTGATTTCCGGTGCTGTATCAAAATCCATATCAGCAACCCACAGGGGAAGTTCATCGGCACCCACATTCCATTTCATTGAGTTAGTGCCCCGTCTGTCTGCAATGCTGTCAAATTCGTATGTCATGCTGCCCTTCCCCTTTCAAGCCGTTACCGGTATTCGTGACCGTCAGTAATGCCCCGATCTACAGTTCCGATTTTATCACAGATAATTTCGGTCTTAGAAGGATCGATTTTGGTTTCGTCCAGCTGAAGGACTTCGATTTCATCAGCCTTGATTCTGCCGGAAATAGGATTTTTAATGCTCAGAACGCGGCCATGAATATCAGCATCGATATTAGAACAGTATTCAAATGCCAGATCAGTGTTCAGCAGCGTACAGTTTTCAAGCTTCAGCCCGTCGATGTAACAAAATCCCTGATTGCTTTCAATGGTACAGTTTACAAACCGCAGGTTCTTTGAATTCCAGCCGATATATTCACCGATGATAACTGAGTCATACACGGTTACGTTTTCGCAGTTCCAGAATGAATCTTTGCTGATAAGGCGTGAATTGCGTACTTCGATGTTTTTTCCGCCATCAAAGAAATAGTTGCCGCTCAGGTTGAAGTTTTCGCACTTCATGTTGCTTGAGTTCATGGCAAAGTAGTCGCCTTTAGCCTGTACGTCTTTCAGGGTAACGTTGTCGCAGGTCCACAGGGTTTCTGCAGCGTTGGTAAAGATAACGTTTTCAAGAGTGATGTTCTTGCAGCGGCGGAATTCTTTTGGTGCATCAATCTGAACGCCTTTAAAGTGCAGATCGTTGGTGTACCAGATGCCGGATCGTCCCATTTCAAAGATTACGCTGTCCTGTACGTTCACATTGGTTGAATACCACATGGGGTACTTATAGCGGAAAGAAGTACCGCTGATGTCTACGTTTTCTGAATGTTTTAATGGAGATTCGCCATCTTCAAAAATTGAATGTACTATACGGGCATCTTTTACCTGATAAAGAGCGCGTTCACCGGTCAGTTTTTTCTCTGTAATGTCGTGCATAAAACTTCTCCTTGTAGCCTCCGCGGCAGCGGTCGCACAATGATGTGCGATATCGCAGCTTGCGAAGCAAGATGCAAGTGATACAAATACATGGACGTATTTGTATCACTACTCCCTGTAGCCCCGACTGCCGAGGTGCCCCCACTCTACCATACTTTTCCGTTCGTTGCTATAGGTTTAGTTAAATTAAATTGTATAAAATTGTTTTTATACTTCTGCTGCATTCTCATCATACGCGGAGCCTCACATCACCTCAATCCGGGCAGGCGCGAGGATTCGAGCAGGCAAGGCGGAAGCCGCTTTCTGAGCGCAGGCGTACTTGCAGTACGTTGGAGCGAAGAAAACGACTGACAACGCCGCATGCGCGGATCCTCACGCCTGCCCATCTGGATATATAAAAAATAATGCAAAATGAGTATATTTATAATACCAGTTTTTCCGTATATTCACGATATGCACGGCAATATGCCACGTGCAGTGCAGAAGCCCGGCCGGATTCCGCACATATTAAAAACGGAGGACACTCCCATGAAAAAAACAGTTATTCGCGTTGCATCGGCACTTTTTACTTTTACTGCCCTGCTTGCTATGACCGGCTGCAACAAATCAGAAACTGCATCAGTTGATGCAAAGAAAAGCGCAAAACAGGAACTGCGCGTGTACTCAATCATCCATGATGAAGAAACTCAGGCACTGTGTGACCTGTTTACCGAAAAAACCGGCATTCCGGTACAGTACCTCCGGGCAACTACCGGAGAACTGGTAAACCGTGTTATTGCTGAAAAAGATGATCCACAGGCCGATGTGCTGTTAGGCGGTGCATCAAGCTACCACATTCAGGCAAATGAAGCAGGAGCCCTGCAACCTTACGCAAGTCCTGTGGCTGCCAGCTTTCCGTCATACGCAAAAGCCGCTGACAACACCTGGACCGGTTTCTGTGTACTTACCTTAGGAATCGGCATTAACAGCGACCGCTTTGCTGCCAAATTCCCCGGTATGGAAGCCCCAAAAACCTGGGATGACCTTTTAAATCCTGCATTCAAGGGTGAAATTGTCATGACTAATCCTGCTGCCAGCTCTACGGCATATCTGTTCGTACAGAATCAGCTGCAACGTCTGGGAGAAACCGAAGGCTGGAACTACCTGCTGAACCTTGCGCCACTGGTTGGCCAGTTCCCAGACAGCGGTTCAGCCCCTGCAAAACTCATTGGTACCGGTGAATATGCCATCGGTGTAAGTTACATCCACGCTGTTGCAAAATATAAGTCGCAAGGATTCTCTGTTGATACCATTGCACCACCCCAGAGTGTAGGAGACGTTGACTGTGTTTCAATCATGAAGAATGCAAAGAATCTTGATGCAGCACAGAAATTCGTAGACTTTATTCTTGGTGCAGAAGCCCAGACACTGATGAGCAGCATTGACTTTACCATTCCGGTAAACGCCAGCGCTACAGCTCCAGATGGAAGCGTGCCAGTAAGTGCTCTGGATCTTATCGAATACGATTCGGCTTTGGCTGCAGCACAGAAAGACGAGGTTTTAGCTAAGTGGGCGAAAAACGTTCAGTAAACGTATTCAATGACGGCAGTCCGTTGCTTTTCATCAGCTGGATTGCCGTTCTGCTGTTTCTTATTTCAACCATTCTCCTGCCACTGCTCCGGGTACTTACAGAACCTGGAGCAGCTGACGTTACGGCCGTTCTGTCTAATCCCCAGTACGGCCACGTTATTTCCAACACAGCCCTTATCTGTCTGTGCAGCACTGCACTCAGTGTGCTTACCGGATACCTGTACGCCTATGCCGTAGTTTTTGCCCGTATCCCTGGCCGCCGTTTTTTTTCGCTCCTCCCTGTGCTGCATCTGATTACCCCGCCATTTGTCGGAGGGCTGGCATTTATCCTGCTGGTTGGCCGGCAGGGCTTTATTACAAAAACACTTCTGGGGCTGGATATTTCACTGTATGGTTTTGGGGGACTTCTTTTAGCGCAGGTTCTCTGTTTTTTCCCCATTGCCTACATGATCTGCGCCCAGACACTTCAGGGAATCAACCCGCATCTTATTCAGGCAGCCCGCAGCATGGGAGCCGGTAACTGGACAGTGTTCCGAACCGTCATTCTCCCCCTAAGCATGCCGGGTATTCTTACCAGCTGTCTTTTTATTGCAGTCAGCGTACTGTCTGACTTTGGAAACCCGCTGATTGTTGCCGGCCGTTTTAAAGTTCTGGCCGTAGAAATATACACCCAGCTGACCGGCTGGCTTAATGCAGGTACCAGCGCCATTCTTGGCATTATCCTTTTGATACCGTCCTGTATCCTGTTTGCACTGCAGAACTACGTAACCAGAAAACATTCCGTAAAAACTGCCACCATCGGCGGTAAAATCAGCCCGCGTGAAGATTCTCCCGTTTCCCCCTTTGCCCGCTGGATTCTGACCATTTTCTGCATATTTATCGCCCTCTGCGTCTTATCCCAGTTTTTCGCCATTGTTGCCGGCTCTTTCCAAAAGTTATGGGGCATCCAGACATTCTTCACAACCGTACACTTCAAAAACATTGCCCGGTATAGAAACGAGCTGAAAAACTCCCTGGGATTTGCACTTATTGCAGCCATCTGTTCAGCCCTTATTGCTACCGTAACCAGTTTTCTGGTACACCGCACCCGGCTGCCACTTCGAAAAACCATGGATACCGTCATTCAACTGCCGGCAGCAGTTCCCGGGTCGCTTTTTGGTCTTGCACTAAGTCTGGCAGCCGGCTCACTGCACCTGCGTAATGCACGTCTTCTTGTGCTTACTGCTATGATCATCGGTTTTATGCCCTTCAGTTACCGAATCATTACCAGTACCATGTCGCAGATCCGCCCCAGTCTTGATGATGCCGGACGCTCCCTGGGACAGCATACCATGGGTGTTCTTGCAACCATTCTGGCCCCCCTTTCCGCCGGCGGCATTTTCAGCGGCGCAGTGTACAACTTTGCCCGGGGTATCGGAACCGTAAGCGCTGTAATATTTCTGGTAAGCTTTGACACTCCCCTTACCAGCATCAGAATTCTGAATCTTGCAGAACAGGGAGACTGGGGCAAAGCATGTGCCCTTGCCCTGATTCTTACCATACTCACTTTTGCCGTGGTCCTGGTAGGAAACGGTCTTCAAAGGATGGTGAACCGTGCCAAGTAACCTGAAATTTTCGAACATTGATTTTGCATACGGAGAAAAAGCCGTTGTCCGGGATTTTTCCCTGAACGTAGAAGCCGGAAGTTTTACCACACTGCTGGGCCCCAGTGGATGCGGAAAAACCACCCTGCTCCGTCTTGCAGCAGGATTTCTGACGCCGGATTCCGGTTCCATTGAAATTGACGGTGTAAACCAGACTGGCATTGCCCCTAACCTTAGAAACGTGGCCTTTGTGTTTCAGGACTATGCCCTGTTCCCCCACATGACCGTAGAAGACAACATCCTCTATGGGCTGAAACTCCAGAAAAAACGCAATCGAAAACTCCCTGATTCACAACGGCATGGCGCAGGATCCCTGAGCGAAGTCGAAGGGCCCTCAGATGCCCTTCATGACGTCCTTGCCATGGTAGATCTGCAGGGCTTTGAAAAGCGATATCCCCACGAACTTTCAGGCGGTCAGCAGCAGCGTGCAGCCCTTGCCCGTAGCCTTATCCTGAAACCGGGAATCCTTTTGATGGATGAACCACTATCCAGTCTTGACGCAAAACTGCGTACCCAGGTTCGTGAAGAACTGCGGGAACTGCAGCAGAAACTGAAAATCACCACTATCTACGTAACCCACGACCAGGAAGAAGCCTTCTCCCTCAGTGACACCATTGCCGTTATGGATAGCGGCACCCTGCTGCAGTCAGGCACTCCCCGGGATATTTACTACCAGCCGGCCAACCGTTTTGTGGCAGAATTTACCGGACGGGCCAATATCGTAAACGATCAGGTTATCCGCCCGGAATGGTTCTCTCTTTCCCAAGCTTCTCAACCAGCAGCATCAGCCATCTCTGGCACCGTTCAAAGCATTACGTTTCTGGGTGCTGTTACCCGTATCAAACTGCTGGAAAACGCCAGCGGAATCCTTACCATCGACCTTCCGACAGCGTCTGCCCCCTTGCTAACAACAGGGGAAACCGTTACCGTATATCCGGTTCACAGCTGGAACTTACAGTAATTACGCACACATGGAGATTCAATAGTGAAAACTGACGGCATAATCCTGGACATTGACGGCACCATCTGGAACACCACACCTGTTGTGGCATCAGCATGGAACAAAGCAATAGAAGATTGCGGACTTACTCTCCCTGCTGTTACCGCAGAACGCCTGCAGAAAGAATTCGGTAAACCCATGGATAAAATTGCCGAGAGCATGTGGCCGGAACTTACTAAAGAACAGCAGATGGCCCTTATGGATGCCTGCTGTATCCGCGAACACGAATATATTGAAAACAATACCTCTGACATCACCTATGCCGGTGTTATCGACACCATTAAGAAAATGGCAGCTGATGGCTTTGCTTTTTATATTGTAAGTAACTGTCAGGCTGGCTACATTGAACTGACCATGGCAAAAAACGGTATTACCAGCGTAATCAAAGATTTTGAAAGCTATGGTGCCAGCGGTAAATACAAGGCCGAGAACATTAAGGATATTGTGGCTCGCAACGATTTAAAATATCCCGTATATGTGGGCGATACCCAGGGAGATCTGGATGCCTGCAAAACCGCCGGTGTACCGTTTCTTTTTGCTTCATGGGGATTCGGCACTGTTGGTGCAGCTGACTGCGCTGCTGTTCTTACAACTTTTACTGATTTACAGCAGAAAATCAGTAGTATCTGATACTTTCCCTCGCTACAATAGCGTGTATGAAAAATCAGGATTTTTCCGACAACCTTTACAAGAACGCATTATCCATTGCCTGGCCTGCCATCATCGAATCATTCTTCATGGCATTTACCGGTCTGGTCGACAGTTTCATGGTCAGCCGTTTAGGAGCATACGCAGTTGCAGCAGTAGGACTTACCACTCAACCTAAGTTTTTTGCACTCTCACTGTTCATTGCAACCACCGTAGCACTTTCCGCCCTGGTAGCCCGCCGTCGTGGCGAGCAGAAACGAGAAGACGCCAACGCAATCCTTATTTCCGGCATTACTTTTATTATTGCAGCAGGCATCCTCATTTCAATTCTCTGCGTCATTTTTGCAAGCCCCATCATCAGGCTTTGCGGCTCAACCCCGGAAACCCACGATGCAGCCGTTTCATACTACCGGATCATCATGGCAGGCCTTATTTTCAACTGCATTTCCATGGGCATCAACAGTGCGCAGCGTGGCGCCGGAAACACCAAAATCACCATGCGTACCAACATGACCAGTAACATCATCAATATCATCTTCAACTGGCTGCTTATTACCGGACACCTGGGATTTCCTGCATGGGGCATTCACGGTGCTGCCATTGCAACCGTTTTAGGTTCTGCCGTTGCCAGTATCATGAGTATCGTAAGCATCTTTGATAAAGACTGTTTTGTCAGCATCCCCTATATTATCCAGAGCAAAATCCGCCCGACCCTTGCTTCTTTTGGCAGCATTGTAAAAGTTGGATACAGCGTATTCTTTGAACAGCTTTTAATGCGCATCGGATTCATGGCAACGGCAATCATGGCTGCACATCAGGGAACCAGCGCCATGGCAGCACATCAGGTATGCATGAACTTAATGAGCCTGACTTTCAGCTTTGGCGACGGTTTGCAGTCAGCTGCGGTTGCGCTTATCGGACGCAGTCTTGGTAGCGGTAACAAGGATATGGCTAAAAAATACGGCAGAATCTGCATGACATACGGCGCCGGTATCGCAGTAATCCTTAGTGCCAGTTACTATTTTGGGGCACCATGGCTTATGAGTCTGTTTTTTGAAGAACCTGAAATCATCCAGATTGGCGTCTCAATCGTACACATGATTATTTTTGTTGTTGCATTCCAGATTATTCAGGTTGTGTATATGGGTTGTCTCCGCGGAGCCGGCGATACGCTGTACACTGCCATTGCATCAACATTGAGCGTTACCGTATTCCGTACTTTAGGCAGTTACTTTGGCGGCTATATCATGGGCTGGGGAATTGTGGGAATCTGGCTGGGAGTTCTGGTAGACCAGGCAAGCCGTTTTACTTTTGCACTTACCCGATACAAAGCCGGAAAATGGACTGAAATTAAGATTTAAAAGAGAGATTTTCACTTTTTTTTCTATACGCTATCTAAAAATGCAGACCTTCAAGAACTGGATTACACTGTATTCAGTATATTGGAGGTCTTTGTGTTTAACCGTACATTCCTGAAAGCTCTTCCCCTGTATGGAATTCTGACACTGTTTCTCAGTAGCTGTATGCTTTTTTCTGCCAGCAGTCTGCAGAATCCGGCACTCCGGATTATCCTGCCCGGAAACAACAGCCGTGCCAGCTGGAATATAGATGATGTTACCCGAATCACCGAATACCAGATAACCCTGACTAAAGACACAGAAACCATAGGGCCTAAGTTATTTTCGCCCGGTTCCGAAGCTGTTTTTACCTTTGATGAACTTGAAGCAGGGCTCTGGAATGTTACAGTAATTGCACTGATAGGTGAAGATGAATTTGCCCGCGGTCAGGCTGATGCAGAAATCAGGGATGGAGAAACGACACCGGTAGAAATTGTCATGACGGTGGCCGACAAATTCCTGCAAGACGACGCTGCACCTGAGAAAACTCCGGAACAGGAGAGTCCGCAGGAGCCAGAATCTGGCGATTCTGGCGACCATGGTTCAGAGCCATTTAGAGTCTATCACGATAGAGAATGCACAGACGAATTCTCCATAGAATTAATCGAAGTACAATTATATGATACTATCGAAATTTATTACAAAGATCCCATCTCATTCGACATCTTCTATTTTACCGATGACGAAGTCTCTAGAGATGACTATGAAAATGCCTATGTACAGGACGAAGATGAAAAATTGTTGATTATTGCACCAACATACGATGGCTCTATCACCATTCACCGCGAAACTGACGATGCAACATTCACCATACATTTCATCGTTCATAAGCCAGAGTCATTAAAAGAGTTCTATGGTGACGAAGAGAATCCGGGGAATATTTCGTATACAGAATTTTCGGCATACGGACAGATTGTACGTCTAGATTCTTCTTTCACCCCAGAAAGTTACTGTACCATAGAACATGCAAACTTGTGGGATTCCAATACCACCTATACCGAAAACTCCTTGTTCCAACAGTTTACAGAACAGTATACGGATAACGGCGATTCCATAACCGAACAATACTGCCGTATTGTCGGCATCGGAAATTTTTTTGAACTGGAACTGCTGTACTACGATGATAACTATCTGCCACAGCGCTACGGTCCCTCATTCCCTGCTACCGTTTATGGCATCGGTTCCAGCGGAATTCTTGCTTCCTTCACCTGTTTCGGACAAGTCGAGTACTATCTTTTCCTTACAGATGATGCATCTGATGAATACGACCCCGCAGTGCCTTTTGATATAAAGTTTGAACTGTTCTTTGAAGCAGGCCTTACCGTAGAGGGTATAACATCATCATCAGACCTGACGTTGATTACGAATTAAGTAGGGATTTACCTGCATAGAGCTACATTAAATGCTCTTAAATCCAACTATAAAAAACATCGTAATAACATCAGATTCACCGTCAAAACTTAAGCTTTCCAGGACTTGCTGCAGAAAAATTTGCACCCTGCCCCCACTCAGGTAGAATTAAAGTATACCCGATGTGGGAGCGGGGAGTTGCAGCAAACTGCAACAATCGATGGAAGGTTATATGAAAAAAAGAGACAAAGTGATTGGCTATATTGTTGGTGTTCTGGCACTGTTCCTTATTGCAGGATGCGGTGTACTCAACCATACCCCACTGGGAAGAGCACCAGAACCAATGTACGTTTCTATGGCCAATTTAGACCAGTAATACAGTTCTATCCAGGTTGCACCGGATTAATTAGACGTTTCTTTCAGGGCTTCTTCTTTTGCGTACACACAGAGAGCGTCAATCATTTCATCGCAGTAGCCAAGCATAAACTGATCAAGTTTGTACAGCGTCAGGTTAATGCGGTGGTCGGTAACCCGGTTCTGCGGAAAGTTATAGGTACGGATGCGCTCTGAACGGTCACCGCTACCTACCATGCTTTTACGGGCAGCAGCACGTTCAGCATTTTTCTTGCTTTCTTCCAGATCAAAAAGGCGGGCACGCAGTACACGGAATGCCTTTACCTTATTCTTCAGCTGGCTTTTCTGATCCTGCTGGATAACAACCAGACCGGTAGGAATATGCGTCAGTCGTACTGCAGAGTCGGTTGTATTTACACACTGACCACCAGGACCACCGGCGCGCATAACATCTACACGTACATCTTCAGGCCGGATTTCAATATCAGTTTCTTCAGCTTCAGGCAGAACCGCAACGGTTACCGCAGAAGTCTGAATACGTCCCTGGGCTTCAGTTTCAGGAACACGCTGTACGCGGTGAACGCCGGATTCATACCGCATGGAACCATACACATATTTTCCGTTGATGCTGAAACTGATGAACTTATAACCGCCAACTTCACTTTCGGTACTGTCCATAACTTCGTACTTCCAGCCCTTCATGTCAGCATAGCGCATATACATACGGTACAGGTCTGCGGCAAACAAAGATGCCTCGTCCCCACCGGTACCGGCACGAATTTCAACGATAATATTCTTTTCTTCCAGAGGATCCGGTGGAATCAGCAGCATTTTGATGCTTTCTTCAAGTTTCGGCTGTTTTTCTTCCAGTTCCCGCAGCTCTTCGCGAGCCATTTCCTTCATGTCCTGGTCAGATTCTTCAGTAATGAGCACCTTTGCATCTTCAATACCCTGCAGCACTTCTTTATACTCTGCATAGGCTTCCATAACACTGCTTAAATGAGAGTGCTCGCGCATAACTTCTTTGTAGCGCTTCTGATCCTTAATCAGGTCCGGGTCGCCGATCATTTCGGTTACCACTTCGAACCGTTTGGACATTTCTTCAAGTTTCTTCAAAAGCATGGGGGTATCCTACCAAAATTACCAATCAATCTCAATCACCGAGCAGTTAGGCTGCGGTGGGGTATGCCAGAATTCAGAAAGAGGGGTATTCTGCGCTGCGCGGAGAAGTGCTTTACACAGGGCACCGTGGGCAGAAATCAGGATATGGTCCCGACTGTCGTGGCGGGTACGGATATCTTCCAGAAAATCGCGGCAGCGGTTGTGTACCTCTTCGTATGATTCGCCATCACCGGTCGGCACATACCGTTCCGGATGATCAAACAGGTTGCTGCGAACTTCACGCAATACCGGATCTGCGCCAGATTCTTGCGGTGTAGTACCTTCAAGAAGTCCAAAATGCATCTCCCTGATTCTATCCTCTACAACCACTGGCAGGCCATGTGGTTCTGCAATTATGCGTGCAGTACACACTGCACGCTGTAACGGACTGGTATACACATGAGTCAACGGCAGATCTGCATACCGTAGGGCAGCTTCCTTAGCCTGTGCTATTCCTTTTTCGTTCAAAGGGATGTCAGATGATCCCTGAAGCCGCCAAGTCACATTCCAGTCAGTTTCACCATGCCGCAGCAGATACAGTTTCATGGAGCTGAGTGTAGCACCCTTTACTAATTGTGCCAACATGAGTAACATTCTGAGAACTGTAAAATAGTCCGGAGAAAAAAAAATGAGTACCCTTCTTACCGTCCTCGAAAAATGGAACTGCGATACTGCAGGTGCCATGCGACGTTTTTTGAACGATGAATCACTTTTTAAGATTTGTCTTTCGCAGATGATGAGCGATGAAAACTTTGAAACCCTTGGCGCAGCCCTTCAGCTGAATAATACACGCGCAGCATTTGAAAGTGCCCATGCCTTAAAGGGCATTATTGCAAACATGGGCATTACCCCGCTGTATAATCAGATTATCCTGATTGTAGAACCACTGCGCACCCAAAGCGTTCAACCCGATACCCTGCTCCCAACGTACCGTAAGCTCATGGAACTGCATACGCAGCTTTCCGGTCTTATAAAAGACTGCTAAGTTCCTTAATCTTCTGCTTCCATTGATCTACCAGCTCAGGTGGATCAATGGGCTGAGCTTCTGCCCCATACCCCAGAATTTTTCCCATTAATTCGGTTGCATTACTAAACGGAAACTGTAGAATCACCGCATTATCTTCTTCACGGGTTACCTGTTTAGGATGCCAATGCTGGTCCCGTACGATATTTGCCGCAGTACCGGTAAAACGGATGCGTGCAAGTCTGGTAGCCGTTCCTTTGAAAATACCATAGGCACCCTCAACATAGCGAAGCAGTTCTTCTTCATAATTTCTGAATGTAAAGCCATCCTTCATCTTAGGATATCCAGTATGCTCTACAAACTGCATTTCCGTACTTTCAGCACTGCTGATGCGGAAAATATTGAAGTTTGCCAGCTGCTCCCGTTTATGATCCCACCCCAGGATGTACCAGCTGCCTTCGTAATTTACCAGCCGTTCCGGTTCAATATCACGTTCAGATTCTTCGTCATGCATGTTTCTGTACTGTATGTGTAACTGCATACGGCTCTGTATACTCTGACAGATGACATAAAACAATTCCGGTTTGATATCCTGACTGAACGGCAGCTGATATTCAATTTTGTCACAGATAGTATGATACTCAGAAGGAACCTTATTGCGCATTTCCTTCAGTAAGTCGTTTGACACCACTGCAGAATAACTTTGATTTTTAGCCAGTGCTTCCAGCATGACATACGCCAGCACCATTTCCTGACTGGCAAATTTCATCTTATCAAAGCCACCTTCATACTCATAGCTGCGGGTTTCAGTATTGTATTTCAGTGGTGCACCGTTTTCTTCCCGGATTTTCTTGAAGTCACGTTTTACCTGTCGTTCAGACACTTTAAAATGGTCTGCCACAGCCTTTATCGTTAAGCGTTGTTTATTCTGCAGTTTATCATTAATCCAGAAAATGCGTTCAGACTGACTCACTTTTTACTTCTCCACAGTGCATCCATGTTAATTCATGTTTATTGTAACACAGATGTACCACTTTGCTGTTGGGAATTGAAGCAAACTTTTCAACTAAAGGCCAGTTTATGCCGCCCTGCATTTTTATGGTACAAATCATATTCTGCGTCATACCGCTCTCCAGCCAGAGCTGCACCCATTCATATAACCGCTCCGGATAACAGATAACATCACTGAATACGTATTTAAACGGACCGATATCTTCCGGCTTTAGAGTAAAGGCATCATGCTTCTGAAAAGTAACTTCAGGATCGGCCATCAGCTGGTCACATAATGGAGCGCGGTCAACGGCATACACCGTGCAGCCTAACTGCCGCAATGCCCAGGTCCATCCGCCAGGGCACGCACCGGCATCAAAGCACCGGTCTCCTGCTTTGGGAAAATCTACACCAAATGCACTGCAAAACCGAACAAGTGCTTCCTGAACTTTTAAATACGCCCTGCTTGGAGGGTTTTCATGATCTTCAATAAGGGTAACTGCTCCTGCAGGCAGTGGAGACGATGTTGCACCGGAGGCAATCATGGTATTGGCGTCAAGCAGCGTGTACAGACCCATGGGGCTCTGTGGAACAGTAAAGGGCCAGGTCTTGAGTTTAGTATTGATATAAGGCAGTTTATCCTGAATCAACTGGGCGCGGCGGAACTGCTGATACTGATATCCACTCCAGTTACGCTGCATTTCTTTCAGGCAGCGGGCTGCATCCCCAATAGATTCAAATTTGATACGCTTGGGTTCCAGCATGGCAGTCCGAGCCCAATAAGGGACGATGAAATCAGCAGATCCAGGAACAGCAGTCAGCTGGTCACGGCTGAAATAACACAAATCTCCATACATCTGCGGCTTTCCGGAACAGATGCCACGGTCATTGATTTCTGAAAATAAAAACTGGATTGTTTCTGGATATGCTAAAAAAGCTACGCCATCTAATGGTTCTACAGAGATGAGCATATGTTCAGCATCTCTTCTTCTTCATCATACTCGGCAGCGGCCAGCGCGAGTTTCTGAATGTACTCGCCAAGCTGGCGTGAACCCGGTGAATGCAGCAATTTAAAGCCAATTTCGCAGGAATCAGCTTCTTCTTTTACCCATGTCGGCTGCCCTATCAGAATAAAGGGCTGACTTGCCTGTTTATGAGCCGGAGTTACGGTAAGCTCCACTTCCGATTCCATGTCAACAGTGCACTGTACAGGAAACTTAATACGACAACCGGCCATACTGATATCCTGGAGAACGCCAGATAACGGGCAAAGGCTTTGAGCGTCTACCCGACCAATGTCATCAAAACGCTCATCTCTTCGTTGTTCTTGCATACCCTAAACTCTACTGTGCTTTACTGAATTATTCAAGCAATGGCACTTTTCTGTCTATCACTACTCTCTGATAACCATAACCTTGCGGGTTGCATCAAAATCGCCGCCAGTAACCCGGATAAAATACATGCCACGAGCTACAGAAGCGCCATTTTTATTGGTTCCATTCCATCTGAAATAGTATTTTCCGGCCTCCTTTACGCCTCGCTGCAACGTCTTTACCACATTTCCATCAAGGGTCAGAACCTGCACGGTTACAGAACTCCGTTTAGAAACGTCAATTTCAATTACTGTTTCCTCACCTTTCAGCGCATTAATAACATTATTCAGAATGGTAACCCCACCCTTCTGCTGGATGATTTCCCGAAGCGTTACGGACCAGACACTAAGGCTTCTGGAAGCATCATCTTCCGGAGATCTGACTACATACAGCGGAATACCTTTAGCATTTGTCAGGACGGCGCCATTGCTGTCCAACAGCTGGAAGAAGAAGCAGAGCGGCTTACTGATATCCATGGTCAGCGATGCAGGAATAATGAAATTCCGGTTTTTGCCCGACGAAGAATTTGTTTTTATTCTGTTCTCTGCAAGTATCGATTCTGCAAAAGAAATAAACTGCTCTGCCGCTTCTCCACTTACTACCGGATTTGACTGAAAAATGGTATCTGCCTGCTCATCCTGGGTTACCAGCAGTTTCAAGCCAAGGGCATCATTATCTGTTTTTGCCTGCAGCGTAATATCATTACCGCCTAAAACACTGTTCAAGGTGGAACCACTTCCATCAAAAAGCCTGATGACACCGGTTGAGCCGTCAGAAACCTCATCAGTCTGAGTCCGGTTGTCATACGCCATTGCTGGAAATGCTGCACCAGTTACCAAAGGACTTAACGCAATGGTTGTTTCAGACAGTTCCCCTCGTGGAGATTGTGTATCGTGAATGTACCCGCGTTTAGTAGAATCCCCGTTGGCAAACAGGGAGTATGTTGTAAGATGATTCAGCGTAACATTGGTAGAGAGAGTCAGGGAAATAACCGTGCCGTCATCATCATCAGAAATGACTGCTGCAGGACTTCCGGAAGCGATAATATTATCTGCGCCAGCATCAGCATATGGTCGAAGTTCCACCGCCAATGGAATCTGTGAAAGCACTGCCGCAGATGAAACATCTATTCTGCGCGAAAAAGCAACATATATGGTTGAACCACCATACGGAGCATACGCATGTTTGAAATACACCGGAATTCCTTCAGGTACCACATAAAACCATCCGACAGTGGAACCTTCTGTTCCTTCAAGTACACCGTTTGTTCCAATCTCCCCAATGACGGAATAAATTGCAGGTCTTGCTGTGCTGAACGAAACCGTTACATAAGATAGCTGCAGGTTGGTAGAAGTGGGAGTAGAGCCCATAGCCAGGTTCCAGTTGGTCGTATCTGTACTGGACAGAATGATTTCAGAGCCAGAAGCACTGCCACCGGTGACCGTCAGCGTTCCGTTGACCGTCTGGGTAGAACCGCCGGCAAACTGCAGCGTAACCCCTGGTGTGGTACAGGTCAGATTATTCCAGGCGTTATTGCCGGCAATGGATACAGATGCTGATACAGTCATGGTACCGTTACAGACTGCTTTTCCGCCGGTAGAGGCAGTGATGTTGCCACCACTATGAATCCAGTCACCGGTAACCGTCAGTGTACGGGAACCAAGGGCAATGCCGCCATTGGTTACGGTAAGTTTTGCAAAAGTACAGTCAGACTGCAGGGATATACCGCCTGCCCCAGAAACTGTAACATCGGCAAATACGGAAGAAGCTCCGGTTGAGACAGGCTGGGGGGTTCCACCACTAAATGTCGTCTTTCCGTTCAACGTAATGGTGCCAGTATTGGAAAAACCTTTTACAAGGGTCACTTTTCCGCCGGCAGATGAAGAAAAAGTTCCGCTGTTGGTAAGGCCTCCGGATACAGTCAGTTCATTACTCCCGATATCAAATGAGCCAGTAGATTCTATAGTCAGACCGGCACAAGTCAGATTGCCTGTTAGAGTTGGCTTAGCCCTGGCATCAACCACCACTTCCCCAATAGTTGAAGTGGTACTGATAGCTACATTCTGGGCCGCTGTGCCTGCAAAGTGAATTTCGCCTGTGCAGGAGATGGCCCCCTGACTTGAGACAACTCCGGCAGTGAAAAACAGATTTCCGGAGCTGGTCAGCGTTTTCTGGTTTGTTACTCCGGCGGAAAACGTTGTGGTACCCGCCTGCAGCGCAAGAGTACCGGTGGAACTGTTGGTAACTGATTTTTTAAAGGTGATTTCGTCAGCAGTTAGCGCCATGGTTCCGGCATTTGTCACCGCATCGGCAAAGGTAATTTCTTTGGCCTGGGTAATACTCCACGAATTACCAGCCCCGACAGTAAGAGAACTGTCAAACTGTACCTTCTCGTATACATCGCCCCAACTGAGGGTTGGATTAGCTGCAGTGTATTCAACAAGGCTATCGGCAGCGTTCTGGCGTTCACCGTTAACTTCCATTTTTGTCGGTTCAGAATCAATAGTCAGTGTTCCGCGGTTGATAAAGTCTTTTAATGTAAGGCTTGAACCTGTCTGAAGAGTCATGGCCCCACTGATATCATTGATTAATGCATTGGAATACCAGTTACCCGAAGATATCGAAAGTTCTGCCTTATTCGTAATGGAACTGGTAGCCTGAATGGTGCCAGAAGTAATGGTAATGCCAGGATCCGACAATCCCGCTTTTTCGTGAGTTAAATCCGTAACCGAAAGGGTCCCGGTTCCAACATTCAGTGCTCCGTGATTTGTTATTGAAAAGGCTTCCAGCGTTTTTTCATTCAGATTAAGGGAAGCACCTTCTTCAACTGTAATGATAGCCGCTTTCTGTTTGATATCTACAGATAACTGAGGGTATTTGCCCCCCGTTGGATTCTTTGGAATGATTATTTCTCCGGTAGGTATCTGTACGGGTGACCAGTTTGCTGAATCACTCCAATCTGTACTGCTGGCACCGGTCCAGGTAGCCGTAGCGGGTGCCGTATATGACCAACCTGATGGCACCGAACCACCAACCGGTATTGCACTGGTTACGGTATATGTTTTGCCTTTTATTTCCGGTACCGAAGCAGATGCAAACTGGATATACTCACCACCACTTTTGTCTGCTGCCAGCTGGATATAAGAACCAGCAGCCCCATCAACAGTAATCAGAGCATTCAGGGTCCCCTTAACTGAAATATCAGAGGTAGAAAGACTGCCATCAAGATAGAACGCTTTTCCTGAACTGGTTGTTGATACGTCCAGTTTTCCCAGTTTAATGGTACTGATTGAACCTTTCAGCCGGCTGGTATCTGCCGGCACCACAAATAGCGTTTTACCAGTAGATGCAGCATCAAAGGTGCCCGTAGCTGTCAGATTACCCGTAATATACATATCACTGGATGGCTGAAACGTCACACCAGATGGGATTTCCACATTATAAAGTTTTGAGTTAATTGGATAGTCACAGATCCATGCAGGAGCATTGCCACCGTATGGTACGAACTGCACCGTACCGCCGGTTGCTGAATATACCCCGGAACCATCAATGGTTAAACGATTTACCTGAAAGGTGCCGCCTGTTTGTGTGATATGTGCACCAGGCATAATGGTTACATTCTGAATCTGCACCGACGAAGAAGCGCCGATTTCCGGGTAGTGACTGCAACCGGAAGGAATAGAAACGCTGTCTGAAACACCGGGAACTCCAGTCGCACCAGCGGCAAGAATACCGTTATACGTCCAGTTTTCTTTTTTCTCCCAAACCGTATCCACCGATCCGTTCCAGGACCATTTTTTATAGATGTACTCAAACACACCAAGTGGCATAGTCTTGTCTGGCGTCATTACCGTGATGCGGACACCCTCGTTTTCTTCCAGTGCAGATGAAGAGTAGATACGGATAGTAGTTGAATTAATCGTATTCTGGTCCAGAGTGTATGAGAAATCTGTTTTATCAACAGAATATGCAGCATTATCTGTCGTATATGTAATGGTATTGCCGGGATTATTTTTCAGTAATTCAACTTTATACGTACTGGTAGCAATTGAGTTACCAGCAATCGTGTTTTTTACCGTAATGGTGTAGTCAAACGTAGTTCCGGTAGGATTCTGAGTACTGGCAACGGCGAACGTATACACAGGATTTTTTGTATTTGCAGAAGGGATAGCCGTAATATTTGACTGGGTCAGCTGTCCGGCTCCATAGTTGGTATTCTGCCCGCCGGCAGGCAGATACAGGGTACAGGTTCCATCCTTGTCGGTAATCGTCACCGGCGTTCCATTGGTGTACATGGAGTTCTGAATATCTACAACAGCACCGTTACTCAGATTCAGAGAGTGGTTGTAACTTCCATCAAGGTCATATCCATTCATGGAAAACGTACCAGGTCCCTTAATATTCACTGGATTCTTGTTATTCTGATTGAATGTACCGCTGACAGACAGATTATAGCCATTTAAATTGATGGTCAGCGTAATTGCGTTGTCAGATGTTGAACCAATATCAAAGTTACCCGTAATTTTCATGTCACTGTTTAGCGTGATGGTATAGGTATTATTATTGGTAATTGAAGGAATCCCCGCCGTATACGGCGTCCCTGTTTCCCAGTTTGACGCTGTACCCCAATCTAATTCAGTAGCAGGCACCTTTGAAATCGTTGCATACTGATAATCAGCCCCCCACGCTCCGATGCACACGCACGCACACAGCAGCAGAGTCACAACAAGCTTGCGGAGAAGATGAGGCGTTCTGAAATCCTTGAAAAAAGTATGTTCTGCGTGCGTTTCTAACATGGGTCCTCCTGGGTGGACTACTCCTTTTATAGAGTAGCTTCAACCTGGGCAAAATACAATAAAGCGGGATTTTTTCAAAGTTTTTTCAAGAATTTTCCCAAAAAACTGCATTTTTTCTACACGAGAAAAGCATTCGCCAGAGAAAATGCCTGGTTTTCAACTAAAGCGGGGTGAGTTCTAGGTATGCACTGTGATTTCTGGACCCTTTCCCGACTTTCGAACCGACATCCAGGGCTTTCGTCACCAAACATCAATCTCCTTTTATCCTTTTTTCCTGCGTTTTTCTCATACTCCAATACATTTTCGCTGGGTTCCAGCATACGGGTAATCTCTTGTACGTCCAAAAAGCTGCCTGCATACCTAATGCTGCCGCTGTTTTCCTGAAAAACCAGGTAAAATCGCCCTTCTCTGCTCATTTCTCTGCATTTTTTTTCAGTTGTACGTACATATTTATATGGTTGCAGGAGGTGGCCGGGGTGAAAGATATACTCGAGCGAATTTCGCAGATGAAGAAGATATTGAAGATGGCCAAGGGGAAAGCTGCTGTTTCTCATGCAAACGCTGTTGCGGCAGGGGCCACGGCTAATAAGCGGTTGCAGGTTATGAAAAAGGGAAAAGGCTGGCAGTATTATGTGATTTCAAAAAAGGGGGCGCGCAACGGGCAGTATATTCCGGTCAAAAATCATGGACTGGCGGCATCCCTTGCGCAGCGCAATTATGACTTGCTGGTCACAAAATCCATTCAAAAATGGCTGCTTGCTCTGGAACAGGCGGAGAAACTTTTGAAAACAATTCCTGATGAAATGGTTGCGGCGCTCCACCAGCCACCATTTCTGCACCCTGGACGTAGAGCCTTGATTGAGCCTTACACGCTTTCTACTGCTGAATTTGCGGCGGCATGGATCGAACAGCCTTATCAGAGAAAAGTGTTGTCCTCCGATGATAAGTCCTTCATTACTAACCGGGGCGAGCGGGTCAGGTCAAAATCAGAAAAGATTATTGCTGACAAACTGACCGCTGCTGGCATTTCCTACCGGTACGAGGCGCCGCTCAGGCTTAAACGCAATCTTCTTGTTTACCCGGATTTTACGATACTGATTCCATCAACACGCCGCCAAGTCTATTTTGAGCATCTAGGTATGATAGACAAAGCCGACTATGCCGATTCTGCAGCCCGAAAAATGAACAGTTTTGCAGAAGCAGGATTTGTGGTCGGGAAAGATGTGTTCTTCACTTTTGAAACGAATACGTATCCTATCGCCGAGGCAGTGCTGAATGGCCTGATTCAGACCATTCAGAGTATCCGGTGAGGTGTTGTCCGCTGCGGGTCACAAAATGACGCCGCAGGAAACTTTCAGGGAGTTTTCCATAATTTCTTCTTCTTCAAACAGTTCGATGCTGAGAACACGCACTGCGTAATCACCGTCTTTATGAATAATCTGCAGGTCAGCGCTTGATAACTCAGTGTCCCACCGAACTTCCTCAAAAGCATCATATAATTCCTGTTCAGAGAAAGGACACTGCGGGGTGATACCAACATGAATGGCTGCTATCGGAGCTTCAGCAGCATTTGCTATAGGCAGTGCTAATTCAAATATTTTCTTGCATACTTCTTGTACAGTCATTTGTCTTCCCACTTAATCGTAACAGATACAGAACCTGTCTGCTTAACAGGTTCGCTGGAAGTTGCAGTTGTGACCACTACCGGGGGCTGAGGAATTGCAGCCGAAACGGATTCCTGCGTACTCGGAGTAACAGTAGACGAGCCTAATGAGGTTGCAGTTTCAACAGCAACCTGCTGAGGCGTATTCAAAGTAAAAGTTCCACCTGGAGTTGTTGCAACAATGCTGACCTCGCCTTCATGTACCAGAACACCACCTGCCTGATTCAGAGAAGAAAACAGCTCGTCTGTATTTGTCGAAACTGCAGCAACTACAGGCTCTTCGTGAGCAGTCACTGCATCAATTTCTGTAACAGCAGTGGTTGTCACATCTTCTACCGCGGGAATAGCAGTTTCTTCAACTGCCGATGTTGATTCTGCAACTGCAGCTTCTGCCATGGTATCAGAAATGCCTTCGGCTACGGCAGTATCTTCAACAACAGCACTGTTTCCATCAGCTTCATCCACCGGTTCATCCAATGTTGCCGCTTTTGCTGCGGCTTCCATTCTAAGAATCGCCTTGGCTTCTTCATACAACGCCTGAATCTGCATTTTTGTCATTTTTGGTTCCGGCGGAGTTAACAGCCATGAGCCACTGCGGCCTTCAATACGGTTGATATATACATCACCGTCTGTACCGCGTACAGATGCGGTTACTGCAGGGGTTTTTACCTTAAACGCGACCTTTTTATCTTCTTCTGAGCGGACACTGGCACTGATTGATCCAGCATCAAGATACATGGTAGAAGCTTTATTACCGTCCTGTTCAAAAAGCTGTTCCAGAGTCAGACGGGTAAGAGCTTTTACCGTCAGGGTTGTTTCATCCAACGCAATAACACACTCTGACTTAAATCCAGTAGAAATAACCGCACCGGCATCAACAATGTCTTCTTCTTCCAGAGGGACCCATGATTCCCCTTCCTGAATTTCTACTTTTCCTGCAACAGAAAGTACCACGCCTTCAAGTGCAAAGAGGTTTGCTGCAAAAATAAGGCATACACCTAAAACAATCAGTTTCTTACAGTTTTTCATTTCTGAATCCCTCCTAAAAAGCTAAAGCAACACCAACAGAACCAGTCAGATAAGGGCTGACCGATGAGCTTTTCTTATTAATCGGAATAACCTGTCCCACAGAAACTGAAATGGACAGGTCACTTACACTCTGTATTATACTTGCAATTTTGTATTGGAACGAATGCATTGTCATTTTTGAATCTATTTCGTTCTCAGCTGCAATCAAATCCCCGGTAATCGAAAGTACCGTAACAGAAGCAAGTTTTGCTGATATACCAACCTGTGCATCAACAACATGTTTCCAGCCGAGAGCTCCATTCAAACTTGGGCCGCCTGCAACAACCGTGCTGAAGTTTTTTCCTGCATAGGTGGCAGCCATGGACAAAGACGCTGAAAGAATACCTGGGTACCAGACAATGGAACCTTTTCCCATAAAACCTGGTTTATTTATGTAAGACAGTGAACCGGACAGTGTATAGTACAGTTTACGGACGATAGGTCCATTCATCGCAAATGTGCCGTAATAGCGGTTCTGCTCTTTTTTATCTGGTGAAACCAGCGCCAGTCCATCAAGTGTAAGTGACTGACCAAAAAACAGGCTTGGTGATGCAAGACGGGCGATACCGGTAATGTATTTTGGAGTAGCCTGTATTTCGTAGGGCGAAGTTCCTGCTACGTACGTTCCCTGAAGCTCAGTAAAAGAAACACTATTACTGTTCATCAGTCCCGTATACGCTCCATACAGGCTTGCAGCAAGAAATCTGGAGCCAAATGAAATATTAGCTCCATCAGCAGTCATATTGTAGATAATTCCGGATGCATCAGCAAATCCAAAGCGGCCGGCTTCCAATTTAACCGGTCCAAAATTCATTGTAGCTTTCAGCAGTGTGACATCAAGAGTAGATTTTTTTCCTGCATTCTTATAATTACCTTCAGCCGTTAAAGAACCAACTTTGCCCAATGGCTGCCGAATCCAGGTAGTAAACACAAATGAATTGCTGAATTCAACAGTAACTGGTGTTGTTGAGTAAAAATCTACAGTATCTGAAAGAGTTCCACCACCATCAAATGCGAACAGTACGCTGATTGAACAGAAAAGGATACATAGAACGGTTACTGTTTTTTTCACCTGCCACCTCCTTCTACCAGCGTAATACATTCCGTAATTATGATAAGTGCGTTTGAGCCGGATATTGTGGAACGGGGATCCGCAGTTTTGGAGATAAATCCTTTTGCCTGCAGTTCACGAAATGCGTAATGATTTGCTTTTGTAATTGCATACATAATACCGCCTTTAAGGCCGTAGGTCCGCATACACATGCCAGCAAATTCGCTTACTGTCATTGGTGCATCCGGATGAGCAGATCTGGTACACAGTTCATTTTCAACACAAAAAGCCAGTGCTTCTGCTTCAGTTTCAATCGACGGTTCAATTGCAGTAGCCATAAAATATGCAGCCTGGCTGAATCGCACTGCTGGGGTTGCAATCATTTCTGAAACTGCATCTGCGCTCTGTGCATTAATCTTTACAGCCAGCAATAGAAAAAGGCCAAAAACTGCTACGATATTTTTTTTATTACTCCTCATAAGGAAAAGTATACTGCACTAAGTCTATTATTTCATGCATTTTAAAGACTTAGTGCAAGTTTTTACCATAAAGCTGATGTTTTTCGTTACACAGCAGCCAGAGCCGTATCGATATCGGCAATGATATCTTCTACGTTTTCAAGACCGCAGCTGAAACGAATCAGACCGCCATCGATACCGGCAGCTACCAGCTGTTCTTCTGTCAGCTGACGGTGGGTAGCACTGGCCGGATGGAGTACACAGGTGCGGATATCGGCAACGTGAACTTCGTTGGAAGCAAGCTTTAAGGCATCCATAAAGCGTACTGCTGCAGGGCGGCCGCCTTTGATGGAAATACTGATGACACCACAGGTACCCTTAGGCAGGTATTTTTTTGCCAGTGCTTCGTTTTTATCACCGGGAAGCCCGGGGTAGGTAACGCTTGCAATCTTGTCTGACTTCTGGAAATGCTCGGCAACGGCACGGGCGTTGGCACATACCTGCGGCATGCGGACAGCCAGAGTTTCAAGCCCCAGATTCAGAAGGAACGCACTGTGGGCAGCAGGATAACAGCCAAAGTCGCGCATCAGCTGCATGCGGGCCTTGATGATATAAGCCTGGTTTCCAAAAGATTCTACATATTTAACACCGTGGTAGCTTTCATCAGGTTCAATGAAGTCTGAAAAAAGACCGGTGGCCTGGTGAGCTGCAGCCCAGTCAAACTTGCCGCCGTCTACGATGACACCACCACCCTGGGTAGCATGACCTTCCATGTATTTGGTAGTTGAATGTACAACGATATCGGCACCCCATTCAAAAGGACGGCAGAGAACCGGTGTAGCAAACGTGTTGTCGATGATCAGCGGTACGTGATGGCTGTGGGCAACGCGGGCCAGTTTTTCGATGTCACATACGTGGAGTGCCGGGTTGGCGATGGTCTCGCCAAAGAAACACTTGGTATTGGGCTTAAAGGCAGCCGAAAGTTCTTCTTCGCTGGCATTCTGGTTTACCCAGATACATTCAATGCCCAGTTTCTTTAAGGTTACGCCGAATAGGTTGATGGTTCCGCCATAGATTGATGTTGATGCAATAAAGCTGTCGCCGGCAGAACAGATGTTCAGAATGGCTAGAAGACTGGCAGCCTGGCCGCTGGAAGTAAGCATGGCACCGGCACCACCTTCAAGAGCCGTAATTTTCTTTTCTACGGCATCGCAGGTAGGGTTGGCAAAGCGGCTGTACATGTATTCGGTAGGCATATCAAAAAGAGCCGCTACGTGATCGGTAGAATCAAAACGATATGTGGTACTCTGTACGATAGGTACTACCCGTGGTTCACCGTTTTTTGGGGTATACCCGGCATGAAGGCAGTCTGTTTCAATATTCATTTATTTCTCCATACAAAAAAAAAGCGGCCTGTACAGCCGCATCTGAGAAGCATCGGGAGATTTTTCACGTAAGGGTCGCAGTGATGAAAAATTTAATGATACTTAATTAAATGCAGCTGTACTTAAGTTTCCGCTACCTCATAATGCCTTAAGAAGTGTAAAAGGTCAACTGCTGTAAGGCTTTTTTCTATGATGCTTCAGCCCGTTATCTGCTTACCGCATCGATAGCATCCAGTTCATCCTGAGTAAATGGTGCTGCGCCCACAATTTTGCAGTTTTCTGCAATCTGTTCAGGTTTACTGGCCCCAATCAGGACACTGGTAACATCACCGTCGCGGACAACCCAGCTCAAAGCCATCTGTGCTAACGTCTGGCAACGATTCTTTGCAATTTCATTCAACTTCTGAATCTGATTTACCCGTTCGCGCGTAATATCTTTTTCTTTCAGGAAGATTCCGCTTTTTCGTACACGGCTGTCTTCTGGAATACCGTTCAGGTATCTGTCAGACAGCATGCCCTGTGCAAGCGGGCTGAAAGCAATAATACCGATACCGTTATCGTGGGCGTACTGCTTCAATCCATCGGTTTCGATATCACGGGTAAAGATATTGTATCTGCGCTGATTAATAATGAACGGACAATGCAGTTCCTTCAGAATCCGTGCAGCTTCCTCGGTCTGAGCTCCATTGTAGTTTGAGATACCGGCATACAAAGCTTTTCCACTTTTAACTGCCTGGTCCAGAGCCATCATAGATTCTTCAACAGGTGTTTCAGGGTCAAAACGATGATGATAGAAGATATCCACATATTCCAGCCCCATTCTTTTAAGGCTCTGGTCTAGACTTGAAAGCAGGTATTTCCGGCTTCCACCATCACCGTAAGGACCATCCCACATACCGTATCCGGCTTTGGTCGAAATAACCAGCTCATCGCGATACGACCGGAAATCGTTCTTCAAAATCTTTCCAAAGTTTTCTTCTGCTGAACCTGGTACGGGGCCATAATTATTTGCAAGATCAAAGTGAGTAATACCATTGTCAAAAGCAGTGCGGCACATTTCCTGCATGTTTTCGAAACTGTCATTGGTGCCGAAATTGTGCCACAGTCCCAGTGAAACTTTTGGCAGTTTCAAACCGCTGGAACCACACCGGGCATACGT
The DNA here is from genome assembly GCA_045597345.1 of Treponemataceae bacterium. Classification (GTDB taxonomy): domain Bacteria; phylum Spirochaetota; class Spirochaetia; order Treponematales; family Treponemataceae; genus Treponema_I. Next base: position 20,690 of record JAZLJW010000130.1, on the reverse strand, counting down.
CATGCGCTGATAACGCTGTTCATCTGCTGTATACATTTGTTTTCTCCTATAAAAGAGGCGGTTATCCAGTACGTTACTTATCAGACAGCCCCTTCTTACCATCAGTATAACGGGAAAATTGCAAATCATGACATTTTTTGCAATACTTACACTATGAAATACACGGCTACCATCACAGTCCATCCCGGTGAAGAAAATGACGACGCACTCATAACCCGATTACTGATTCAGGACTTGAAGAAAAAAAAGATATTCCTGAAAGAGAAGGAAATTACCACGCTGGTTCAGGTAAAGAAGTCACTGGATGCCCGACGAGGAAGAAGCAGTATCACCATTCATCTTCGCTATGATATTTACACCAATGGTGATACGCCCGAAGCAGTTGATTCCGGTGCCCCTTTTGTACCCAAATGGCAGAAAGTACACAATGCTTCCAGACAGGTAGTTATTATTGGCGATGGCCCTGCCGGAATTTTTGCCGCCCTTACCCTTCTTGAAGCCGGAATAAAGCCGATTATCGTAGAACGCGGCGACGAAACCAGCAGCCGTAAAAAAATCATTGCAGATATTTCAAGAAAAGGCGCTGTTGATACAGATACCAACTACTGTTTTGGAGAAGGCGGTGCCGGTACTTTTTCTGACGGTAAACTGTTCAGTCGCAGCAACAAACGGGGAAATATTCCTCACGCACTGCAGCTGTTTCATTATCACGGAGCTGTAGACGACATACTGACCAATGCTCACCCGCATATCGGTACCGACAAACTGCCAGGCATCATCAATAATATGAACAGAACGATTCGGGAATACGGTGGTGAAGTTTTATTCAACACGCGTTGTACCAGCCTGATCATGGATGGTTCCCGGGTAACCGGCGTTACCGTAAGCAGAAAAACGGAACCTTCGACAAGCTGCTGCGAATCAGAGGCCATCACGGCAGATGCAGTAATTCTTGCAACCGGACATAGTGCAACAGATATGTACCACATGATTGCTGAAATAAATCCACAGGCACTTGAAGCAAAGACTTTTGCTGCCGGAGTCCGATGCGAGCATCCCAGAACCTTAATTGATTCCATTCAGTACCACGGAACAGAACGGGGAACCGTACTGCCTCCGGCTGAATACCGCATCAGTACCCAGTGCAGCGGGCGTGGTGTGTACAGCTTCTGCATGTGCCCGGGAGGTCTCGTTGTTCCCAGCGCCAGTTCTCCTGACGGCATCGTTGTTAATGGTATGTCTCCGTCTGACCGGAGGGGGCGCTGGAGTAACGCAGCCATAGTTGTGGAAATTCGACCTGAAGACGTACCAGAGCAGTATTTTCAATACCCGAATGACCCTCTGGCAGGGCTTCGTTTCAGGACTGCCATTGAACAGTCCTGTGTTCATCCTGCACCAGATAATCCTCAGATGGCTCCTGCCCATCGGTTGCTGGACTTTCTGAATGGAACAGACAGTGCATCATTGCCGGAAAGCAGCTATGCTCCCGGACTGTACACAGCCCGACTTGACCAGCTGCTGCCCCAACACATAGCACAGCGCCTGAAGGAAGGATTTGCTGTTTTTGGCAGACAGATGAAGGGATTCGTAACTAATGATGCACTGCTCATTGCTCCTGAAACCAGAACCAGCACTCCGGTTCGCATTCTCCGTGATAAAGAAACCGGTCAAAGCCCGGTCATCAAAGGCTTATACCCTGCCGGAGAAGGCAGTGGCTATGCAGGTGGCATAACTTCCTCTGCCCTTGATGGAGAAAATGCGGCAAAAGCGGTTATCAGAAGTATCGGGCAGTAAGTGCATCACCCATTTGTTCAGCCCGGTCTATAGTTCTCATGATAAGCGGAACAAATAACGGCAGCAGCACTTTTAAGGCTTTAATAAAGCCTTTCTGCTGTGCCAGACCGCCCCGCACCAACTGCACTTTGATTATCAAACGGGCTTCTTCTGCCAGCAGAGGCAGAAACCGGAACATAACGGTAACGACAAGTACAACAGATTTAACAGGACAAATCCGTTTCAGACCAATAATGACTTCTTCATCTGTTATGGTTCCCAGATAGCCATACATACTGAATATTGCACAGAATAACCGTATGGCTGTCCGGCCTGACTGCAGCAGTTTTCCCTGCGTAACCAGAATTATTCCCCAGTGAATGTATTCATGAGTTCCGTCAGCAGCAGGAAAGACAAGAAACTGCAGAATCATAAAGAAAAGCATCCATGGGATAAGTTTTATGTATAACCCTATAGAGCGCTTCAGTGGAATTTTTGCCAGAAGGCCGTAACAGGCTGCAATACAGGCAGAGATTCCTAAAGCGGTAAACGATTTTAAAAAGATGGATGGGGTAAATGCCAGAAGAAACAGCAGGAACCTGAGTCCGGGAGAAAATTTTTTCAATACCGAAGTATTACCGCTGCTTAGAGGAGGCTTAACGGAAAGGCCGCTCAACAGTCCGGTGGGGTCAATGCTTCCCACTTTCTGCAGTCCGGCAGTTTCTTCTTCAGACTGCACAGGATGTTCCCAGCGAACCCGACCGTTTTCCACAACCAGCATCATTTCTGCACAGGCTGCCTCTTCATACCGATGGGTTGAATAGAGTACCGTATGCCCGGCCCGACACAGATTCTGCAGAGTTTCCATAATCTGCATGCGTCCTTTGGGATCAAGACCTGCTCCAGGCTCATCAAAAAGAATAACCGGTGTATCAAGAGCCATTATTCCGGCAAGAGACAATTTGCGTTTCTGTCCGCCACTCAAACTGCGCGCCGTCCGGTCCTTGAACTGCTCAAAAGGCAAACCAGCCATGTCCATCACTTTTTGCACCCTGTCCTTCAGAGCCCGTCCCTTCACACCCAAATTTCTTGGGCCATAGGCAACATCATCGGCACAAAACTGCTCAAACAGAGAACTTTCAGAATCCTGCAGTGCAAGCGAAACCCGGCCGTCTGCCCATATTTCACCACTTTGACATGGCAGCAGTCCTGCGGCAAGTTCAAAAAGAGTACTTTTTCCACTGCCACTTGGTCCCATAACAGCAACCAGACTGCCAGAAGGGATTGCAAAGTTTACATCCTGCAATGTAGGTGCTGAACTGCCCTCTTTCTGATAACTGAAACAAACATTTCTGAATACCAGTGAACTCGTTTTTCTGCATTCTCCGGCAGACTCTTTCTGCAGCGGAGCCGGCATACCATATCCGAATATCTGATCCACCAGTACGGGGCGTGCCTTAAATTCCTCACAACTGCCATAAAAAACAGCAGCCCCATTTTCCATGGCCAGAATCCGGTCATACCGCATAGCTTCATCTACATCATGGGTTACCGATATAACTGATTTTCCCTGAGCCTTATAAGAATCTATAAAATCGAGTATTTCTCCACGGCAGACCGGATCTACCATAGCCACTGCTTCATCAAGGACAAGAAGCTCTGGAGTCAGTGCAAGAATACCGGCTAATGCCAGTTTCTGAGTCTGTCCCAAGGATAGTGCCGCTGTAGAATCTTTCCGTTTATGCTGTAGCTGCACCAGCGAAAGAACGTCGCTTACCCGCTGCTCTGCCTCAGCATCTGAAACTGCGATATTCTGAGGACCCAGAATTGTGTCAGATTCAGTAATGCCACTGATAATCTGTGTTTTAGGACTCTGAAATACAATAGAAGCAGGAACCGCTCCTGCAAGCTGTTCAGCAGCCTGAGAACTGTTCAAGGATACCGAACCGCTATCCGGAATAAAAAAGCCGGTTATCAGCCGGGCCAGAGTGCTTTTTCCGCTACCGTTACTTCCCAGAATGGCAAGACTTTCACCTTTCTCCAGAGAGAAGCTGACATCCTTAACAGCCAGTATTTCTTCCTGTGGATAGGTATATGACACATGATGTACTATCAAAAAACTCATATTTTTGGTAAAAAACCTCGTTGAAAAAACGGTTGTTGAAGAATTATAACTGTTTTCACAACCTGCGACTATAATTATCGTGGCTCACCAACAGTACGGTTCCAGGAGGATTCCTTATTATGACATCGGAATTTGATAAAGCAAAAGAAGCTTTGACGGCTGCACGAGACATGGCGAAAGATACTCTTGATACTGCACTAACCGCCCATACCGAAATGATCAACGACGCTCGTGCTGTAGCCCAGGAAAAACTTTCAGAAGCTAAAGAAAAAGCTTCTGCAGCAGCAGTTACTGCCTTTGAAGACGTTTCTACAGAATTCAATATAGTTTCTGACATGGCTAAGAACGCTGCAGAAAAGGCTGCTGATGTTGCAATAATCAAGATCAAATCCCTGAAATCCAAGTTTAATGCCCGCATGCTGGCAGGATTTTTTATTTTTGCCATTCTGGTTATCAGTATAGTATCTATTGCAGTACGAGTCGCTCTTGAACCCTATTTCCAGTCACAGACCATGGATAAGGCAGCAGTTCTTGAAGCAGACCTGCTGCAGAAAAGAGCTCTGCTTACCAATCAAACCCGTTTGTTCTCCACTTCAGTAGATTTTGAAAATCTGCTTATGACAGGGAATAAATACGACATTTCCAACTACCTTTCCATTTTCCGCGCAGCAGTTGACTCTACCGCCTGTTATTTTACCAATGACTATGGGACAGTAATGTACTCTGATTCCGGTACCAGCGTTACTTCTGATTTCGGCCGGCTGCAGATTTTCAAGACTGCCCAGAAAATCGGTAAATCTACGGGAATTACTGCATATAACAACAAGGTGTATCTGATTTCTGTCATCAGAACCAGTTATGAGTCAGCAGGTGGCTATGTTGTTATAGAAAATGAACTTTCAAATGGCCCTAATGTTAACTATTACAAAGATTTACTGGGTTGTGATATTGATGTCCTGATAGATGATTATGTTGCCGGTAGTTCCATTGTAGATGCAAACAGAAAAATGATTTCAGGTTTCAATATAGCCGATGCAGTCCTTACTGAATGTCTTGAAAAAGAAGAGACGGTTCTCGGGGTATCAGACCTGTTCGGCTATACGGCAAATGTCGTAGCCGTTCCCATTGCAAAATCCGATGCAGGTAAGCCAATTACCATAATTATCGGCCAGGATGTAGCCTACACTACTGCAACCCAGAAGAATGTGGCCACACAGGCCGGATATGCCATCATTTTCGGTATTGTCCTGTTCGTTATAGTTGCCAATCTTTCAATCGGACGGCTTATCATCAAACCGCTGGGAAAAGCATACAAAGCCATTCATCAGCTGGCAGATGATTCAGAAGATTCTGACCTGACTTACCGCATCAATGTTCCCGGTAATGATGAAATTGGGGCTCTTTGTCGTGATATTGATACATTCCTCGACCGGCAGCAGAGCCTTATCCTGCAGTTGAAAAATGCTCAGGACGAGCTGCAGAAAATCGGTAGTACTCTGGGAACTACCTCAGTTGAATCAGCCAGTGCCATATCAGAGATTATGGCTAATATCAACAGTGTCCGCCAACAGACAGACCATCAGATGGAATGCCTGACAAATACCAATATGGAAGTTCAAAAAAATGAACAGCGGATTAATTCCCTCGATGCAATGATTGATACCCAGAGTGCCGGTATTGCACAGTCAAGCGCTTCCATTGAGCAGATGATTGGCAATATCAATTCCGTAAATGCTTCTGTTCAGAAAATGGGAGGCCACTTCAAGGAGCTGGTTGAAGTAACCACTGCCGGGCAGACAAAACAGACTGAAGTTGATGCTAAAGTTACCCAAATGTCTGAACAAAGCCGTCTGCTTATTGAAGCAAACAGCGTTATTGCCCGTATCGCAAGCCAGACAAACTTACTTGCAATGAATGCCGCCATTGAAGCAGCTCATGCAGGTGAAGCAGGTGCCGGGTTCTCTGTAGTAGCCGATGAAATCCGTAATCTTGCAGAAAACTCAAGTAAGCAGTCCCGCAACATCAGTCAGGAACTGAAGCAGATTAACAAAACCATTGCAGAGGTTGTTGAAGCTTCTACACAGTCTCGTGAAGCTTTCAGAACCATAACTGACAAGCTTTCTGATACTGATTCGCTGATGCAGGAAATTCAGGGAGCCATGAATGAACAGGATTCTGCTTCAAAACAGGTTCTTGATGCCCTGAGAGATGTTAACACCAGCAGTTCAAAGGTTGAAACCACTGGAAAAGACATGAAGTCCGGTTCAGACCGGGTAATGCAGGAAATGGAAAAATTGACCCAGGTAGCAGAAACAGTAATGGGCAGCATGAATGAAATGAGTGCCGGTGCAACGCAGATTAACAGTGCAGCACAGGAAGTTTCCAATATGGCAGTAAAAACCCAGAGCAACATTGAAACTATGGATCAATTACTGCACCATTTTATCGTCTGACTAATGAATAATTTCTCCCCGTTATGCTATAGTAGCGGGGATTTTTTCAGAGGTTTGCATATATGACCAGTACACAAAAAAAGCGCGGTTCAATACGGACCGTCATCGTCATTGTTTTTGTCATTGCTTTTACCGTCCTTGCTACAATACTTCAGGCATCAGTTATTATTACAATGAACGACAAATTGGGCGACTACGCTGAAACAGATGTTCAGGGTAAATACACTACATTCAAAAGCGATCTTGATAAGCGTGGATCAGATCTGTATAACAACGCATTGCTGCTTTCAGAATCGTATAAGCAGCTTGGAGTAACCAGAAACAGCAGTTACATTCAGTCATTCTGTTCTTACTCAAACGCGTCTGAAATCTATCTGTGCGATACCTACGGACGTATCATCCTGACTACAGCCACCGGTAACTATCAGAAAGGCATGTTTCAAGGTAATGCCATCTTCCGTCAGACTGATACCTCTGGTGGCGCCTTTGGTCTTTCTGTTGTAGATGGCCACCTCTGTTACCTGGCCGTTTCAAAAATTACTATTCCCGGTCAGCTGAGCGGTTTCTTCATCCTTCTTGATGACTTGACGGAATCAAAAAACGTTCAGCATTTCAAAACCCTTCTCAATTCTGAATTCGGCATCATTGTTGACGATACGTTTGTTTCATCAACATTCTCCCGAACCGGATCTCTGGTAGATGATCAAAAAGTGCTGTCTGCCATGTATGAATATGGTACCACATACTTTAAGGAAGAAACTGTTGATGGTATTGCCTGTAACTGTCTGTATGAACCAGTCGAACTGACCGATGACCGGCAGCTGGCTGCTTTTTACATCGGAGTACCAAAACAGGCCCTTAATGACACCAAGTTTGCAGTAACTGCCAACCTGGTTATTGCTATTGCCATCAGTGCCGTTCTGTTCATCATCATCATGATGATTATCTTCAACCGCCTTGTCATCAGACCGCTGAAAAAAGCTGCAGGAGCCGTATATGACCTTGCTGTTGATACTGATGCAGACCTGACATTCCGTACCGGTATCCGCTCCAACAATGAGATTGGCGCACTTTGTGAAGATCTGGATATCTTCCTTGAGCGTCAGCAGAACATGATTATTGATTTAAAATCAGCACAGGTAGCTCTGGCAGAAATCGGTAACAAACTGGGATTTACCAGTGAAGAAACAGCCAGTGCCATTACTCAGATTGCTGCGAATATCAACGGAGTAAAAAAACAAGCTTCAAACCAATCTGAACTGAGTGATCAATCTACACAGAAGATTCAGGATGTTGCGTCCAAGGTTAATGGCCTTAACCAACTTATTCAGAACCAGAGTGCCGGTATTGCAGAATCAAGCGCTGCCATCGAAGAGATGATTGGCAATATTTCATCTGTATCCAACAGTATAGGCAAGATGAGCGGGCAGTTCAAAGAATTGATTGAAGTAACCACAGCCGGACAGCAGAAGCAGGTGGAAGTTGACGCCAAAGTTACCCAGATGGCTGATCAGAGTCGTGCTTTGATGGAAGCTAACAGTGTTATATCCCGCATTGCAAGCCAGACAAACCTGCTGGCAATGAACGCTGCAATTGAAGCCGCTCATGCGGGTGAGGCAGGTGCAGGGTTCTCCGTAGTTGCAGATGAAATCCGCAGCCTGGCAGAAAACTCCAGCAGACAATCCCGCAATATCAGTCAGGAACTCAAAGGTATCAGCAAGACTATTACTGAAGTTGTAGAACAGTCGGCAGAAAGCCGGAAAGCATTCGTCACTATTACAGATAAACTGTCTGACACCGATTCTCTGGTACAGGAAATCGGTTTTGCAATGAACGAACAGAATGGCGCTTCCCAACAGGTTCTTGAAGCACTTAAAGACATCAATACCTCGACTGCAAATGTTCAGGAAACAGCACGTGCAGTGCGGGGCATTACTGATGAAGTACAGGTTCAGGTATCAACCATGAACAATATGGCACAGATGGTTATGGGAAGTGTTGAAGAAATGAGTGGCGGTACTTCACAAATCAGCCAGTCTGCAAGTCAGGTTTCTGATCTTGCCAATGAAACCCGGGAAAATATTCAGGGTATGGATGACCTGATTGGACGCTTTAAAGTCTGATTGAAAGATATTCTAAGCAGGTCAGTCAGGATTCCTTCGGCATTGCTTCAGGATCCTGACTGATTTTTTTTATTTATGGCTTTCTACCATCTGGCGGATACGGTCAAGAGCAATCTTAATCTTATTGATATCCGTTGCGTAACAGCAGCGGATAAAACCTTCGCCACCCGCTCCAAATACATTTCCGGGAACAACTGCTACCTGGTATTTCTGAATCAGTTCCGTAGCAAATTCTTCACTGGTTAAGCCGGTCTGCCTGATATCCGGGAACATGTAGAATGCTCCTTCCGGTTCCGTACAGGGCAATCCCATTTCTGTAAATGCCTTATACATCAGATTCCGGCGCTGCTGGTACGAAACACGCATGCGCTCTACTTCTGAAGCACCGGTCTTTAGCCCTTCCAGTGCACCATACTGACTCATAATCGGCGCACAGATACTTGAGTAGCCGTGCAGTTTTACCACCTGTGCCAGAAGCTCAGCCGGTGCACAGACATATCCGATACGCCAACCGGTCATGGCAAAGGCTTTACTGAAGCCGTTGAGAACAACGGTATAGGGCTTCATGCCGGGGAAACTGCCGATGGAAACATGCTTGTGATTGTCATATACCAGTTCGCAGTATACTTCATCAGTAAGACACCAGATCTGATGTTTCTTAACCACCTCTGCAATCTTTTCCAGCTCTTCAGCCGGAATCATGCGGCCTGTAGGATTACTGGGCGTACACAGCATCAAGGCTTTTGTTTTTGGCGTAATAACCGATTCAATCTGTTCTGCCGTAGGGTAAAAACCGTTTACGCTGGTATCCAGATGAACCAGTTTGGCATCACACAAAGTAGCCAGCGGCTGATAACTTACATAGCAGGGTTCACAGACAATAATTTCATCGCCCGGGTTCAGAATTGAGCGGAGAATGCCGTCAATGGCTTCTGAAACACCGATGGTAACGAGAATTTCGTTCTTAGGGTTGTAGTCCAGGTTATAGCGGGAAAGATACTCTGCAATGCCTTTGCGCAGTTCGATAAGACCCCAGTTACTGGTATAGCTGGTATGCCCCTGGGTCAGGTGATAATAGGCTTCTTCACGGATGCACCAGGGTGTCGGAAAGTCAGGCTCACCGACACCAAGAGAAATGATGTCATCACGGCCGATAATCATATCAAAGAATTTACGGATTCCTGATGGCTGGGTATCCATCATCTTGAATGAAAACCGGTCCTCACGGGTATTGGTTTCAGAACTCATTATGCAGATACTCCTTCACGGTTGTCTTTCTTCTCAGCAACGTACAGGATATCGTTTTCCTTGTAGGTCTGAAGAATAAAGGTTGTACGGGTACCACGAACACCTTCAAGGGTAGACAGCTTACGGGCAACAAAGAAACCGATATCACGAACGCTGTCACCTTCTACAACAACTTTCAGGTCATAGTCTCCGCTCATCAGATATACTGATTTTACCTGTGGAAAACGGTAAATGCGTTCCGCAATGGCATCAAAACCATGTTCACGCTGGGGAACAACCTGAATTTCAATTTCTGCACGTTCGCGGACAACAGTGCCCGACAGTTTTTCCGGATTCACAATCGCCGCGTACTTCAGGATGATGCCGTCTTTTTCAAGCTGGTTCATGATTTCTGATACTTCAGCTTCTGTTTTTTTGGTCATGGCAGCCATATCAGCTACTGATAACCGTGCATTTTCCTGTAACAAGGCAAGAATTTCTTCCATTTGTGAATCCTCCAATGGTTAAATAATACTGTAAGACTACAGTTTTTATGAACTTTGCTCAATGTCGACAGAAAAAATTACTTTAAACGATACGTAATTCTACTACAGCAGTTCACTCTTGAGTTTCACTACACCTACCATTACACTTACTTTGAACCCTTAGCAGGCTATTGGTTCATAGTTCAAAATGGAGGCCAGAAATGAAAGGTCGATTTGATTTTACCGTCGAACAGTTAGGCGAATGTAAAATTCCTTCACCGATAAAACTTTCAAAAGTTCACGGTGATTTTATTGCAAACTACGTACAGGACAACGAATTTGTCCGTTACAATATTGATGTGTATGACGATGTTCTGGAAACAGAAGCCGATGCATACGATAACAACCTGATTCAGAAAGCAGGTCCGCGGGAATACATCTACTTTAATCCTGCGCACGTAAACGCCGGTATTCTTACCTGCGGCGGTTTGTGCCCCGGTCTTAATGACGTAATCCGCGCCATTGTCCGCTGTCTGTGGAACCGTTACGGTGTCCGCCGCATCCGTGGTATCCGCTTTGGATACAAAGGCCTGCTTCCTGACTATGATTACGGCACCATCGATCTGAACCCGGACAATGTTGACGATATCCATAAAACCGGTGGAACGTTCCTTGGTACCAGCCGTGGCGGTGGTGACCGCGTTTCTGACATTGTAGATGCCATTGAGCGGTTGAACATGAACATGGTCTTTATTGCCGGTGGTGATGGTACCCAGCGCGGAGCTCTGGATATTGCTGAAGAAATTGAACGCCGCGGTCTTAAGATTGCTGTTGTCGGTATTCCAAAGACCATTGATAACGACCTGATTTTCATTCAGAAGACATTCGGATTTGATACCGCAGTAGAAAAAGCTACCCAGGCTGTAGCAGCTGCCCACATGGAAGCTCATTCGCAGATTAACGGTGTAGGACTTGTAAAACTGATGGGTCGTGAGTCAGGCTTTATTGCAACTGCCACAGCCCTTGCCAGCCATGAAGCCAACTACTGTCTTATCCCTGAGATTCCCTTTGACCTTGACGGCCCCGACGGCTTCCTTGCAAGTCTTGCAGACCGCATCCAAAGACGTCATCACGCAGTAATCATTGTTGCAGAAGGTGCCGGCCAGGAGCTGCTGCAGACTTCCGGTGACAAAGACGCATCCGGTAACGTAAAGCTTGGTGATATCGGTCTGTACATGAAAGAACGGATTGAATCCTATTTCAAGGAAAACCATATCCACATCAACCTGAAATACATTGACCCCAGTTACCAGATTCGCAGTGCACCGGCAACCCCAACCGATTCCGTATACTGCGAACGTCTGGGCAATAACGCCGTTCACGCAGCCATGGCCGGAAAAACCAAAATCGTTATCGGTCTGGTACACAACAAATACGTGCACCTGCCGATCAAACTGGTAACCATGCGCCGTAACAAGGTTAATCCTGAAGGATCAATGTGGCGTGATACCATTGATGCAACCGGACAGCCGGTATTCATGGTTAACGACAAAGAATCAGCCCTTGCAAAGCTGCGGTTACAGCGCCAGCAGGCTGATGAAAAGTTGAAATAAAAACTGCAGTTATCTGCATCAAAATAACCGACAACGTATATTGAGTAGGTGTGATAAAAATACATCCGTGTATTTTTATCACCTGCATCTTGCTTCGCAAGCTGCGATTCCGCACATCCATGTGCGACCGCTGCCGCGGAGGCTTTAAAGGAGTTTATATGGCATTATTTGATCGCGCACCGGGAGTGCCGAGACCACCACTATCAATCTTCATTTTCTGTGCGCTTACCTGCGTGGGGCCCATATTTGGCTTTGTAGCCCAGTTGTTGTACGTCGGTTATTTTGATCATGTAACCACTCTGATGTTCTTAGCATCAACACCCTTTATCATTTATGTACTTACGGGGTTCCTGGCACCTTTTGCCATCTATTATTTCTTCATGAAACCTATCAGGATGTATGACGGTACTGAAGAATCATGTCTGAAAGCAAATAAGTCATACAAACAGTTTACCACTGTCTGTATTTTCTACCCTATTGCTGCAAATGTGGTGTTCCCCCTTGCCCTCTGCAAAGCATTCAACATCGGTTTTGGCCCCGGACAGTACGGTATCTCCATTCTGTTCAGTAATCTTTCATCCCTGTTCCTGTTTTCACTGTTTACCTATGTAAACTTTGATCAGGTGTTAAGCCGCTGGATGAAGTTCCTGCCCATTATTCCAAAATACCGGAACATGGGTATGGTAAAGAACGCTGCTGTTGTTACATTATTTGCCGACACCGGGCTCATCATGATTATGCTTGCACCACTGTTCAAAGCTTTTAACCGGGAATCAAACATTCTTGATATCATCGCCACAAAAAGCGTTCCCATGGGAATTGTAGCCATGATTCTGGGTATAATTGACATGGTAATTCAGATGTCCGGTAACCAGCGGCAGGTTAATTACCTTTCAAGCTATGCAAAAACCCTTATTAGTGGTGATTACACCGTTGATGAACTGGATGTTCTTACCCGTGACGCCCTTGGAGAGCTTGCAAAAGAGTTCAATGATTATGCCCGTATTTCCCGATCCCTCATTGGTCAGATTAAGCATTCAGGAAACGTAACAAAGCAGGTTGCAGATCAGCTTGATGTGGTAACAAACCACATGTCTGATGGTCTGAACAACATTCATTCCCAGACAGAAAACATCCGTAACCGAATGACTTCTCAGGCAGCGGCCGTAGAAGAAACCCAGTCAACCATCAAACTCATTTCCCAAAACATTACAACACTGGATAACAATATTGCTTCTCAGGCAACCAGTGTTACCCAGGCAACAGCCGCCATAGAAGAAATGGTTGCCAACATCGGCAGTGTTACAGAAATCCTTCGGAAAAACGACCAGATGGTAACCCAGCTTGATGCTGAATCCGTTACCGGTCAGCAGAAGGTAGAAGAAGCAGTTAACACCAGTCAGCGCATTTTTGAAGAATCTGAAGGTATGCAGGAAGCTTCGGAGGTAATCCAGCACATTGCAGAACAAACCAACATGCTTGCCATGAATGCGGCCATTGAAGCAGCTCATGCGGGGGATGCCGGTAAAGGATTTGCCGTTGTTGCTGATGAAATCCGCAAACTTGCAGAAGAGTCTAATGAACAGTCACTTTCCATCAGTCAACGCCTTCAGGAACTTGGATCATCCATTGGAAACGTTCTTGACAATACCCGCTTGGTTCAGGAGCAGTTTGGCAGGATTTTTGAACTGACCCAGACAATCAAGAATCAGGAGCATACCATTTCTCAGGCAATGGAAGAACAGAGTCAGGGAAGTAATGAAGTTCTCATTGCCATGCAGAACATCAACGACAATACCATTACCGTTCGTGACAATAGTGCCCAGATGCTTGAAGGTAACAAGGAAATGATTGTCGCCATGGAATGTCTTGCTGATACAACACAGGGTATTACCTCTGCCGTTGTTAACATGGCAAAGGCAACCGAAGCAATAACTGGTGAAATTCAGAGCGTAACTGATGCAGTAGCCAAGAACAGTGAAATTTCAGGAGCTATTGTAGAACAGACGAGAGAACTTAAGGTATAAGATTACAAAATCTGTCTGATAAGTTCACCTTGTGGTGTCATTCCGAACTTTATTGGGATTTTCAACCCTGAAGAACTTATCGGACAGCCCTCTATTGTTGTTTGAATACTTACTGGTGTTGCGCTATACTTTGCAATATGTTTACCCGTGATGTAACACCGCCACCAGAAAAACTGATTATCGATGGGAAACCTCAGTTCGGAACATACAACGAACCTCCCCGCCGTTTTGACATCAGAGACGTACGGCATCCTTTTTCAGCCTTTCCAAGCGCTACATTTCTCACCAATATGCGTATTCGTGGCAATCTCACCTTTAACTTTACCACTCCCGAATATATTGGCCGTCTGGATTTACTTGATGTAAAGCTGTTCTGTTTTTCCGAACTTGTTCTGTGGGAAAAAAGCAGCGGAAAAAAAATTGCATACCGTAACATCTTTGGATGGCGCCGCTTGCTGCCAAAGAATACCAGAAAAGCTGTTTGCGCTACCTACAACCATAATCGTTATTACCGCTTGGGATGGAACTATGAAGGAAATCGTATCCGGCTGCACTTTAATGTAAAAGGTGATTCAACACGTCCAAGCCTGACAGGTACATTCCTTATGAATACACTGCCTGAAAACGTTTCACAAAAACCGCAGCTCTTTACCTTATCACCATTTCCCACCAAACGACGCTGTAGTGCGGCATATACTGTTGCCTCCCCTCTATGTGGAGATATCCGCACCCCAAGCTCAGACCCTGCAGTGCAGTCTGAAAAAAACAGCCGCCTTTTTGACACAAAAGGTCTTGGACTGTTTACCATGAGACGTGCATACTATCTGCTGCGAAGTCATGCCTCATTCATGGATGGCATGGATTATGTCGGCGGACACCAGGTTATGTTTCATCTTGCACAGACAAATACTGATGCAGTTGATTCAGATTCTTTCAATGAAAATGTTCTGTTTACCGATAATAAGGTAACACCATTACCATCAGTAACGGTAACCAGACCATACGGCATAAATGGGAAATGGATTATCCAGGATACTGAAAATATGATAGATTTGTTTTTTACTCCAATTTCTGACAACCATCGGATTGAATCTATTTTCATACTCAGTACGGATTATCACACTATGTACGGTGCTTTTGAGGGCGATTTAAAAACGGCTGACGGAGAAATTCTTCATCTGAAATCTTTTGCCGGTATTGCCCAGCGTCAGTATCTACGTATGTAACAAACGGCAGGAGATATCATGTCTGATACTATGAATGCAGGATCAAGGCGTCCTGCTGCCATTTACGAACCAGGCGAACTTGAACATACCAGACAGAACATTGGTCTTTTAGATCCCGAAGAAGCTCAACGAATGATGAAAAAACTGGGAGGAGAAATCGGTGTCGAAAAATCAATACCTTTTGATGAACGCTCCCTTCCCCAGCGTAACAGACAGGTCATTCATCGAAGCAGCTCCGCTTCTGCAGCTGCACCGGGCAATGCTGGTGGAACTGTCAGTCCCAGAAACAGTTCATCAGTACCAGATGCCAGTACAGCACCAACCGGTTCCAATCAGGTAAAAGCCGATAAAGGTCCACAGCTTCCCAATATTCCCGGCAAAGTACGTCAGGATATGGATGAGGTAATGGTTTCTTTTCAGATAAAGGACCGGCAAGGGTTTCTGGCAAATCTTCTTGATAAAGTGTTTAACCGCAATGAACGCGTTTCAGAAGAATTCATTACCGGTACCTTAAATCTCTATATTCAACGATACTCAAAAATGGTTGTTTCCATCTGCCGTCTTATCCAGGATACTCCGGAATCATTCCGGGAACAGATGAATGCAGGAGCCAGTACCTATCACAAGGCTATTCTTGCGCTATCAAAATTTCATTACCGGGACATGGAAACCATGTATCAGGATTTACTTCCAAATGCCTCATCCATTACTGTTCAGCAACTGATTCCTCTTGTCCGGACTTTTTACAATGACGTGTACACCATCTGGTTCCTTGGAAGAAAGATTATCAACGATTACCTCAAGCGGCTGTACGATGATGCAAGAACCAATCCCCAGGTAAATACAGAACTTATCCAGTCAACCAGCCGGGAATCGATTACAACCTGGCACTATGTCGCTGATCAGATGTGCCGTGGCTTGTATCCGCTGCTGATGCGCATGTGCTGTACTGAAGTTGTTTCGTATCCCGATATTCTTAAGACAGAAAGTGCCCGTATTCTCCAATTTATCGGTAAAACAAAATATGAATTACTGTTCCCGGATAAAGAACCTCCAAAACCAACTCCAGAAGAGATAAAAGCAGCAGAAGAGCAGGAAGCTGAAGCGCTGCCTGTTATCCCTCCTATGGTTCAAAGAGGACTGCAGGTTCTTGATACCATGTTTCCAAAAGCAGGCTGGCTCAATATTGAATCAATGCCCGACATGTATCCCTATTTTCAGGCAGTGTATCAATTCCAGGATGGATTGAATTATGTACATCCCAAAAATCCTATGCAGATTGCTATCATCCTGCTGCGCATCATCGAAGATTTTTTTGTCGGATGCCGCTATATACCATTCCGGCAGGACCTTGCCCTAGACTTTTTTTCACGGAATCAGACAACCCAGGGTCTTTTTGATGAATTTGCAGAATACCGGGAAGTCCTTTTTGACCGCAATTACGCCAACATGATGCGTGATTTTGTAAATAACATTTACGCAAACTCTGAATATCAGTATTCACAGTTCGGGAAAAAGGAAAGCTCAAACCTGTACTGGTATGCTCACAACCAGTTTTTACCTTATCTGCGTTTCGACCTGACGTTCATCGATAAACCAAAACCTGATAACACACTTACTCCATTAAAGGATCAATTGCCGTCAATCAGCCGTTTTTTCGGTACGATTATTTCCCGTGCTGACAAAGCCTGGGCATCTGATCCCTCAGAAGCCAGGGCGACGGAATCTATAGGTGCACAGAAGCTCTGGGCTCCCTATCACTTTCCCGTACCCAATGCGGTAAGCAGACGACTGGATGTGCTTTTAGGTGGAAGACGCAGTAAATCAGCAAACAATCTGAATATGCTCAAATACTGTGCATCGATTATCGCTGTGCTTGACTGGTGGCTTAACGATAAAAACAGCCCCGCTTATGCACAGGATGCTACAGTGATTTACCGGATGGATTCAACAGGGAAACCTTCATTTAACGTTGAAATTGTTCCCAATGTAAACGAGCTGTTTGCAGAACGGATGAAGCAGAAACTTGCCACGCAGAAGCCCGCCACCCCTAAGGATCCCTGAGCCTGTCAAAGGGTCCGTTTCAGTTTCGGGCGGGCTTGCTGCCCGTCGCCGTGTATGGTATCCTATGCAGCAAGAAACGAAAGGAGACGTTGATGTTGAAAGGACGCCATATTCTGGAACCAGGAAGCCTTGAGCTTACTGAAATTGATGAAATCTGCTCACTTGCAGAACAAATGATTGTTGATCC
The DNA here is from genome assembly GCA_045597345.1 of Treponemataceae bacterium. Classification (GTDB taxonomy): domain Bacteria; phylum Spirochaetota; class Spirochaetia; order Treponematales; family Treponemataceae; genus Treponema_I. Next base: position 3,387 of record JAZLJW010000130.1, on the reverse strand, counting down.
TAAAGCGTATCAAGATATTTGCCACGGCAAAGTTCTTGCTACGCTTTTTTTTGAGCCTAGTACCAGAACCAGGCTTTCTTTTGAAGCTGCCATGTTGCATTTAGGCGGCTCAACACTGGGCTTTGCTGATCCTTCTGCCTCATCTACTACAAAGGGCGAAACATTGGCAGACACTATCCGCACCGTATCAAGCTACGTTGACGTAATCGCCATGCGTAACCCAAAAGAAGGAGCCGCAAAACTGGCTTCCCTGTACTCATCCGTTCCGGTCATCAACGCAGGAGACGGCGGACACCATCACCCGACCCAGACATTAACTGACCTGGTAACTATCCGCGCCCTTAAAGGCGGCTTTACCGGCCACACCATCGGTTTCTGCGGTGACTTGAAGTTCGGCCGTACGGTTCACAGTCTGATTACCGCCATGAGCCGCTATCCCAACAACAAATTTGTTCTTATCAGTCCTAACGAACTTTCTCTGCCGGAATACTTTACCAGTCAGGTGTTGGAACGTGCCGGGCTACAGTTCCTGCATTCGGAAAAACTGGAAGACGTTATCGGTGACCTGGATATTCTGTACATGACCCGCGTTCAGAAAGAACGTTTCTTCAACGAAGCCGACTACCTGCGCTTAAAGGACAGCTACATCCTGGACAAAGCAAAAATGAAGCTGGCTAAACCAAATATGATTGTCATGCACCCACTGCCACGTGTAAACGAAATTGCCACTGATGTTGATGACGATCCACGTGCCAGCTACTTCAAGCAGGTTAAGTACGGTATGTACGCCCGCATGGCCCTTATTTCAAAAGTAACAGGAGTACTCTGATGCTGAACGTAGACACCATTAAAAACGGTCTGGTAATTGACCATATCCGTGCCGGTACCGGCCCACGCATCTTCAACTGGCTGGGGCTTGATAAAGCAAGCTACTGTGTTGCCCTGATCATGAATGTTCCTTCAAAGACCATGGGGCGCAAAGACATCATCAAACTTGATAACATCATCAATATTGATTACAGCGTTCTGGGATTCATCGATCCGAACATTACCGTAAATGTGGTAAAAGACGAACACATAGCTAAAAAAATCACCCTGAGCCTGCCGGACCGGGTAGAAAACGTTATTCAGTGTAAAAACCCCCGCTGTATCACCAGTACCGAAAAATACATACCGCAAGTATTCCGTCTTATTGACCGCAACCAGGCTGCATACTGCTGTGAATACTGCGACGAACTGTACCGCACCGGCTCTGGAGAATCGCTGTGACACTGATTTACAACGCACATCTTGTTGATGCCGGACATGATTTTCATGGAGCTGTCCTGATTGGAAACGATGGATTGATTACATCGATTCAGCGTACCGAACTCGCCAGCGTGCCCGAAGTTGCATGTGGCACAGAAAGCCTTGAGCTTGTAGATGCAAAAAACGCTATCCTGATGCCGTCGTTTACCGATATGCATGTTCATTTCCGGTATCCGGGACAAAGTGCCAAGGAGGACCTGATTTCGGGCTCTAAAGCTGCTGTTCATGGCGGATACGGCTGCGTTGTTCTTATGCCCAATACGTCACCGGTTGTTTCTGATGTGGCAATGGCTTTGGACATTGAAGATAAGGTTATGGATACAGGGCTGCTCCGTGCATTCCAGACTGTAAGCATTACCCGGGGATTCAGCGGAAACGATATCAGTCATCTTGATGACCTTGATGCCGACGTTGCAAAGCGGATTCCCGTTATCAGTGAAGACGGTAAAGATGTGGCATCTGCTGAAGTGATGAAAGCCGCCATGGAAAAATGTGCTGAAGCCGGCGTCATGGTATCATGCCACTGCGAAGAACCTTCTCTGGTACCGGAAGCAAAACGGCTCCGGGATGCAAAGGATTTTGCCGGGGCTGAACGTGTACTGGCTAAGGCTGAAGACGATTGTACCCTGCGGAACCTGCAGCTGGCGGCAGAGGTTGGATGCGATATCCACATTGCACACTGCAGTACGGCTCAGTCCCTGCAGTATGTGCGGAATGCTAAAGCAGCTGCAAAAGAAGCAACTGGTGGCAACCGTGTTACCTGCGAAGTTACGCCCCATCATTTTGGTCTTTCCTATGAAATGCCCGGCATGGACTGCCAGCTGGTAAATCCACCACTGCGCAGCGAAACTGACCGCCAAGCCTGTATCACTGCCATTCTTGATGGCACTGCAGATGTCATCTCTACTGACCATGCCCCACACACAGATGCAGACAAAGCTGCCGGCGCCTGTGGTTTTACCGGCATAGAAACAGCCTTTGCTACCAGTTACACCACGCTGGTTACAGGTGGTTACATTACCATGAGTAAACTTTCAGAACTGATGGCCGGACGCCCGGCTCAGCTTTTAGGGCTGAACTGCGGCGTTCTTGAAGCCGGACGTGAAGCAAACCTGGTACTTGTTGATGAAAATGAATGGGTAGTTGATACCGCCCTGTTCGCATCAAAAGGCAAATTCAGCCCGATGCAGGGTAAAACCCTGAAAGGCCGTATCCTTAGAACCTGGTTCCAGGGTAAGACAGTATATCAGGCATAAATAATCCGGCTGCCTGTGAAGCCGCTTTCCACGCGGTTTCCAGGCCATCGGGCTCTGCCTTTTCCGGGCAAAAACAGTAATCTCATATATATTTCTATTTTTTATTATTGACGTACCCCCCCCCTCCCGGACTTTTAAACTTCTTTCAATTTTTTTTTATGGAGTTTAATATGTCCACCATTAAAAAACTTTTTCCTGTTTTTTGTGTAGTTTGTCTGCTGTTTACCCTGACAGCATGTCCAACCCCCACTATTCCAACACCCCCTGACCCAGTTGCCCCTACCGTAATTGGTACTTACACCATTTCCAATATGGATGAGAGTGAATCAACTGTTGTTTTCTACAGCGACAATACCTATACCGAAGGTGAAGAAGATTATATCGCTGTAAAAGGTACTTTCACTGGAACTGTGGCTGAAGGAGAAACTGTTACCCTTACCCCGGTTGAATTCAATTTCGGAGAAGATGTTGACCTCTTTATGACAGCAGAAGCTGCACTTTCAGCTTTCGGTGATGACGAATATGTCCAGTTAATAATCGCATTCGCCTTTATTCCACAGGACTACACCATTTCCGGCACTACCCTGATTAACGTTACCGGTGATGATCCTGAAGAACCTGCTGCCATTGCTTTTTTCAGTGCAGATATTGGCGAAAATCAATCTATCACCTTTATTTTCTACGATGATGAAACCTATAAACAGTTGGTATCAGGGAACACTCTTGCTACATGCTAATTTAGCGACTTCTTTACCAATCGCGGGTGAACAAGATAATCCTGGAGATTGAATTCCAGCGGCGTGAATTATATTCTTAGTCCATT
>JAZLJW010000129.1:0-1056 GCA_045597345.1 Treponemataceae bacterium | reverse complement strand
GTTCCTTTTGCTGACGAAAACATCTCAGAAATCAGCTGCCATGCCATGGGGGTACATGTAGCAAATCCAGCCGTTAAGGCTATTATCGCTATTGGTGGTCAGGCCGTAAAAGGCATTGCCATGGATACTGCTGGTACCGTTCAGAACTTTGCCATGAACGACAAATGTGCCGCTGGTACCGGCCGCTTTTATGAAGCCATGGCACGTTCCTTTGAAATGGATCTGACTGAATTCAGTAACCTTTCACTGAAGGCTAAAAACGTTATACCGATTACTTCTCAGTGTACCGTATTTGCAGAATCAGAAGTCATTTCTCTGGTTGGTGAAGGTAAACCCATGGATGAAATTGCTGCTGGTATTCAGCTTTCTGTTGCCAAACGCTGCTTTGTTATGTCCAAGAAAGCTGGTGCTGTTGACAGTATTACCCTTACCGGTGGTTGTGCTAAGAATGCCGGTCTTAAAGCTGCCATTGAAAGTGTTCTGAATCTTAAAGTTGTAGATCTTCCTATTGACCCACAGCTGATGGGTGCTCTGGGAGCTGCAGAATATGCCCGCCAGAAAGGACTTGCCAAATGATTTTCTTATCAATTCTTAAATGGGTCCTGATTGTTGCAGCTATTCTGTTTGTACTGCTTTTCGTTGTATATTTCTTCAATCTGGATATGAAGCTGACTGCTGCACTCTATCCACTGTTCCAGAAACACTACGATAAAATTAAGCGCGACAAGCATCTGTAATGAGTTAGGTGATGTCCGTAAAAAGTGTTGCTGAATGCTACTCAGCAACAAAGATTGTACAGGAATGCCACAAATCGAGAGGATTGAAAGTACAGACAAAAATTGTTGAAGCCCGGCGTCCATGCTGTCAGCATGGACTATACATAGTTTCTACGCCGGGATTCACCAATAGCGACGTTATCGAGCGTTTTTGGATGTACTGGCAATCCGGTAGATTTGTGGACTTATGATGAGACCCTGAATCAAGTTCAGGATGACAATAAGCAACACTTTTTACGGACATAGCCTTTTTCTTTTCATCATCATGAGCAACTGCTAT
>JAZLJW010000128.1:0-1414 GCA_045597345.1 Treponemataceae bacterium | reverse complement strand
GATGGTGCCTTCGCCGCGGTCTGTAGCAAAAGCCGCACAGTGATCACCCTGCGTGGAGATGGTGATATTGCTGGCGATGACGGTGCCGTTATAGGTGGCATCAAGACCGCGGGAAGAGTTTTCGGTTGTAGCGATGGTGCTGTCAGAAATCCGGATGACAGCACCATCACCGGTGGCAAATACAGCGTTGGAACCGTCGGCATCAGAAGTAATGGTTACACCGGTAAGAGTAATTGAACTGCCACTGGTTGCCACAACAGCACTGTTCAGCCCGTAAAAGTTACTCTGCTCTTCACTGGTGGTATCGCCACCGTTTTTTTTGAGTGACCCGCCGTTTACGGTAACAGTTGCGCCGTTCTCGGCAAGAAGCACACTGGTATCGCTTTCTGCTGACGAATATGAAACTTTCTTCAGTGTTTTGGTTTTTCCGTCAACTACAAGAACTGCTGTCAAATCCGGCTCTTTTGCGTCAGCGATGGTACCAAATCCATCTGGGACCATTCCTTCAGGTGGCATACCCTCTGGTGGCTGACCGTCTGCACCCGGTTTTCCATCCGGCGGCAGTGCCGGAGGTTTCCCACCAGGAGCAGACTTTCCGCCCTGCTGGGCAAATAGCATGGTTCCAGTAACACATATCAACAATAGTACACATACAAATTTCTTCATTTCATTCATCTCCTTGGAAGCTCATCACGTGAGTACATGCCCACTATATCCACATCGTTCTGACAAATACATAAACAGCTTTGGAAAGAGTTGTTATATAACAGTTGATTAATGAGCTGGTGGAGAGGAGTTTAATCATATGTAACATTTAGCATCTGTATTTCTCTTGGTGCAGTTTTTCCCGTTTCCGTTTTTTTTAGAATATGCGTACATTAGTTATATGAGTTCAACAAAAAGTGTTGTAGAAAAATACGGGAATATTGTCCGGAATTTCCGTTTGCTGGATGATGATTTCCTTAACGCATGTCTGGAAGGTTCCAATGAATGCGTTGAATACATTCTGGAAATTCTTCTGAAAAAGAAGCTGAAGGTTATAGAAACACACTCTCAGGTACAGATAACGAATCTGCAAGGGCGCGATGTCAGACTTGATGTTAAGGCTGTTGATAGCGATAACCGTGTATATAATATTGAAGTACAGCGTGACAGTGCCGGTGCTGGGGCTAAGCGGGCACGCCGTAATGGGGCACTACTTGATGCTACGGTTCCGGATCCGGGGCAATATGGAGACAATCTGCCTGAAACCTGGATTATCTTTATTACGGAACATGACTGCTGGCATGAAAATGAACCGCTGTACCGGTTTGACCGGGTTGCAAAACTGGCTAGTGGCAAAGATTTGCCTTTTGGTGATGATTTACATATACTGTATGTGAATGCAGCTTACAAAGGGGAACTGGAGCCGGAA
>JAZLJW010000127.1:0-9632 GCA_045597345.1 Treponemataceae bacterium | reverse complement strand
GGGCACTTCGACTACGCTTAGTGCCCCTGTGTTCTATTTATTCGGTGTAGACACCCATATCGCGGATTTTCTTGTTCCGGTATTTTACCAGCACTGCAGGATTTTTCTGCATCAGTTTTTCCAGGTCTGCCTTGATCTGGCCTTTGATGGCAGCAGCTGCAGCTTTCGGGTCAGTCTGGGCACCATCGGCTGGTTCCGGAATGATACCGTTGGCAACTTTCATACCAAGAATGTCATGGCTGGTAATTTTCAGCATGGCAGCGGCATCTTTTGCCCGGCTTGAATCCCTAAGAAGGATTGACGCACAGCCTTCCGGCGAGATTACCGAATAGATGGCGTTTTCAAGCATGTAGATTTTATCACCGACACCGATGCCCAGGGCTCCGCCAGATCCACCTTCTCCGATAACGATACAGATGATGGGGGTTTTCAGCTGGCTGAATTCCTTCAGGTTGGTGGCGATGGCTTCTCCGATGCCCCGTTCCTCGGCACCGACGCCCGGGTAGGCTCCCTGGGTATCAATGAACGTAATGACAGGGCGTCCGAACCGTTCTGCCTGACGTGCAAGGCGCAGTGCCTTCCGGTAGCCTTCAGGACCTGCCATACCGCCGTTTCGGCTGATATGTTCCTTCAGATTACGGCCTTTCATGTTACCGATAACCGTTACCGGCATACCGTCCAGAAATCCGATTCCTCCTACCATTGCTGGGTCATCACCAAAGAACCGGTCTCCGTGCAGCTCCGTAAAGTCATCAATAATCATATCAATGTAATCCAGGGTTCTGGGCCGGTCTGCGTGACGCGCCAGTTCTACCGTATCCCATACCTTATTGGCGGAATCCTTTCCAGCCTGCAGTTTTCGGGTTATGATTTCAAGTTCGGAACTGATATCAAGTCCCTGACTTTTTGACAGTTCTTTCAACTGTTCAAGAATCTGTTCTTCTGTATTTTTCATGTATGTGCCTCAATCATTCTGGCCCAGAAGGATTTCTGTTCTTTTCTGGGTACAATGCAGTCTACAAAGCCCTTTTCCAGCTGGAATTCTGCACGCTGGAAACCTTCCGGCAGTTTCTGGTTGATGGTACCTTCAATGACGCGGGGTCCGGCAAATCCGATTAAGGCGCCCGGTTCGGCGCAGATCAGGTCTCCCAGCATGGCAAAACTTGCGGTTACGCCACCGGTGGTGGGATCACAGAGCATGACAAAGTAGGGCACCCGGTTTTCGTTCAAAGCCGCTACGGAACTGGAGGTTTTGGCCATCTGCATGAGGGAAAAAATACCTTCCTGCATACGGGCACCGCCAGAAGTGGCATAGATGATGACCGGTGTCTTTTCTTCTGCACCTCTCAGCATCAGGCGGCTGACTTTTTCACCTACGACAGACCCCATGGACCCGCCCATAAAGTCAAAAGACATGACGCCCAGTAAAGCTTTATGCCCATTGATGGTACAGCTGCCGGTTACGATGGCTTCTTCCAGAGCCGTTTTGGAACGGGCGTTCTGCAATTTTTCCTCGTATCCTTCCATATCGATGGGATTGTTGGACTGCAGGTTCCGGTTACATTCTACAAAGGAGTTTTCGTCTGCAATCCAGGCAATACGCTGGGATGGCGATACCCGCAGGTGATGGCCGCAATCGGGACACACCAGATAGTTATCTATAAAAAGCTGTGCATCGTGTTGTGATTTACAGTGTGGACATTCCATTTTTTACCTTCCTGTAACTGTTATGGACATTCGGGATACAGTTCCTGATACAGGGATGTTCCGAATTTTCCCGACTGGAACTGACGGGAACTGATGATTTCAATCTGCTGTTCCAGATTGGTGGCAACTCCTTCAAGGCGCAGTTCCTTTAAGCAGCGGAGCAGACGCTTGATGGCATCCTGGCGGGTAGAAGCATGAACGATGAGTTTTGCCAGCATGGAGTCGTAGTGGGGCAGCACCGTGTAGCCGTTATAGAGGAAACTGTCAAAGCGGACACCGGGGCCCGATGGCAGATCCAGGCGGGAAACGGTACCGGGAGCTTTGGCGTTGATGCGGGCTTCGATGGCCCAGCCTTTTACTTCAAAGGATTCAGCGGGAGCAGAAAGCCGGTTTTCCGCACACGCAAGAATCTGTTCACGGATAATGTCAGTATCGGAAACGAATTCTGATACGGGATGCTCAACCTGAATACGGGCATTTACTTCCATAAAATAGAAGTCCGATCCGGATACCAGAAACTCGATGGTTCCGGCTCCACGGTATTTGAGCCCCGCAAACAGATTTTTTGCGCCCTGATACATACGGCTCCGCATGTCGTCAGATACAGCCGGAGAAGGGCTTTCTTCAATGAGTTTCTGATGGTTTTTCTGTACGGAGCAGTCACGCTCACCAAGAACCGCCACATTACCAGTACCGTCTGCAATAATCTGCAGCTCTACGTGGCGGGGATTCTGGATGTATTTTTCAACGTACACCGTGCCGTCTGCAAAGTTGGACAAGGCTTCGCTTGAAGCAATCTTCAGGTTTTCTGCCAGGTCTTCTTCTTTCCAGACGATGCGCATACCTTTACCGCCGCCGCCACTGGCAGCCTTAATGATCACCGGGTATCCGCATTGGGCCGCTGTTTTTGCTCCTTCTTCCGGAGTGGTAATGGCCCCTTTGGAACCGGGCGTTACGGGAAGTCCGTATTTCAACGCGGTATCACGGGCCATAACTTTATCACCCAGCATGCGGATAGTATCAGGATCCGGCCCGATCCAGAGCAGACCTGATTTTTCAACATCAGAAGCAAAATCGGCGTTTTCACTCAGGAATCCCACGCCGGGATGAATGGCATCACAGCCTTTTGCCAGTGCCGCCGTAATAATGGCGTTACCGTTTAAGTAACTTTTGGCAGAACTGGCAGGGCCGATGCAGACAGCGTCATCAGCCAGGGTTACATGCAGGTTTTCTTTGTCAACGGTGGAGTAGACAGCCACGGTTTCAATACCCATTTCACGACAGGTACGGATAATACGGACAGCAATTTCTCCACGGTTGGCAATGAGCAGTTTCTTAATCATAGGAAACTCCTACAGGCGCTTTACGGAGAACAGCGGCTGGTCAAATTCTACCAGATCTCCGTTTTCCGGTAGGACGGCAAGCACTTCAAGGTCAAATTCTGCCGTCAGGGTATTCATCATTTTCATGGCTTCAATGATGCACAAGGGCTCTCCCTTTTTGATGACCTTGCCGGTTTCTGCATAGGCAGGTGAATCTGGAGAGGGGGCACGGTAGAAGGTTCCTACAACCGGGCTTTTTACGGTTTCGCCGGCTTCTTCTTTAGGTGCTGACTGTGATGGCTGATTTGCCGGTGCAGCCGATGTAGCAGCCGTTGTGTCAGGGGCAGGCGCTGCTGAAGTAGCCGGAGCTGGGGCCGGTGCTGCGCAAGCTGCAACAGTCACCGGGGATGCCAGTGCCATGCCTGGAATACAGGCTTCTTTTTTCTTTAAGGCAAGGCGGGTTCCGTTCCGTGAAAAGTCAAAATCTACAATGGAACTTTCGTTGAATCGGTCAATCAGATTCAGGACAAATTCGTCAGTCATGTGTTCTCCTTTTTACAGAACGTCAAAGCGTTCAACTTCTTTTGCATAGTCAACGCCCTCAATATCAAATCCGCTGGTGGCAAGAAAATCGTGACGATAGCCGGCAAGATCTCCCAGAACGGCAATGTTTTCTGCTGTTACTTGCGGCATAATCCGGTCTACTTCTGCCTGAACACTGCTGTCCATTTCCCAGTCATCAATTCTGATGCGGTTTTCTTCATCAACAGGAATTGAAGCAGTACCATCAGCATTCTTGATGTACAGGCGGTCTGCAAACAGACGGTTGATCTGTTCAATACAGCCTTCGTGGGTGCCTTTTTCCTTCATGACCTTAAAGAGTACGGAAAGGTACAGGGGGATAATAGGGATAACGGCGCTGGCACGGGTTACCAGACCCTTGTTTACGGAAACGTAGGCAGTACCCTTAATGGCAGAAAGCTGTTCTGTAATAACGCGGGCTTTCTGTTCCAGATCAAGTTTTGCCATACCGATGGTACCGCGGCGGTAGATGGCCTGGGATACTTCCGGTCCGATGTAAGAGTAGGCAACAGTAATGCATCCTTCTGCAAGAACGCCGGATTCTGAAAGCTGTTTCATCCAGCGTTCCCAGTCTTCACCGCCCATAACTTTAACGGTGTTGGCAATTTCTTCTTCTGTGGCGGCAGTGGCGGTAATTTCTTTCATTTCACCGGTCATGGTGTCAAAGGTTTTTCCGCTGAAGTCTGTGCCGATAGGTTTGATGACTGATTTATACATGATGCCGGAATCGGGATCAGTGCGTACCGGGCTTGCAAGGCTGTATACTACCAGGTCGAATTTCATGCCGGCTTCTTTTGCTTTACCGATAACGGCGGCCTTGATTTCATCAGAATAGGCATCGCCATCGATGGTGCAGGAATACAGACCTGCTTTTGCAGCTTCCTGATCAAAGGCCAGGTTGTTGTACCAGCCGGGGGTACCGTATTTTTTTTCGCTGCCGGATTTTTCAAAGGAAACGCCGATAGTGGCAGCATCATAGGCAAAGGCTGCGGTAATGCGGCTGGCAAGTCCGTAGCCGTTGGAACAACCAAGTACCAGTACATTCTGTACCGGGCGGTGGCTGCCGGCCAGGGCTGCGGTTTTAGCTTTCTGTTCTTTTGTATAGGTTATCTGATTCAGTACTGACTGACGGCATCCTGCCGGATGAGCATTCAGACAGATATTACTCCGTACCATAGGTTCCATTTTTTTACTCCTTCATTAGGAAATCTGCCGGCATGGACGCCGGCGGGTACTCGAGTTTTGCTCTGCAAAACTCAGTAAGGTTAGGTGACAGGAGGTCACCTAACCGACTAAGCACATACGCCACTTCGTGTCGTGTTGTGCATGGAAATTATTGAATTCCGTCGGCTCGCTCCATTTCATTGCGCTGCGCCGACTAAGCACATCCACTCGGCTTCGGCGGCCAGGTTTTCGCCTACGTAGGCTTTACCGGACTGTTTGATCATTTTGGGTGATACCCGCAGATTGGTAATTTCCAGGCGGACCGTGTCTCCCGGCCGCACCTGGTGGCGGAATTTCACCTTATCTACCGTTGCAAGAAAAAACAGACTGCCTTCTGCAAATGTTTTCTGATAACTTAAGGCGGCTCCTCCTGCCTGAGCCATGGTTTCCACCAGAATGACACCGGGAACTACCGGATACTGGGGAAAATGGCCCGTAAAGAAGAACTCATCTTCCGTAAAGGTGTGCTGGCTTACGGAACCTTTGTCATCTGCAGAGATGATTTCATCTACAAAAAGAAAAGGTTTCCGGTGGGGCAGCAGGCATTCAATATCACGTGTTACACTCATTTCTGTTTCCTTACTGTTCAGTCTTCTTCTTTCTTAAAGATAACGACACCATTGTGGCCGCCAAATCCCAGTGAACCGGAGGCTGCACATTTGATGCCGCCTGCTGCGGTTTCCGTAACGGACTTGTTGGGTACATAATCAAGATCACAGCCGTTATCCGTATCCGGGTTTTCCAGATTGATGGTTGGCGGATAGATGCCGTCTTCAATAGCCTTGATGCAGAACAGTGCTTCCATGGCACCGGCAGCACCCAGACAGTGGCCGGTCATGCTTTTGGTAGAAGATACTTTCATCTTGTAGGCATGATCGCCTAAAGCTTTTTTCAGCATGTTTGATTCCGAAGAATCATTAACATGGGTAGAAGTTCCGTGAGCATTGTAGTACTGCAGGTCTTCTGCTTTGATGTCTGCATCTTTCAATGCAAGTTCTACGGCACGGGCACCACCGGCACCTGACGGGTCAGGAGAGGTGATGTGATATGCGTCAGAAGTACCGCCGTAGCCTGCAAATTCGCAGTAGATTTTTGCACCGCGGGCCTTGGCGTGTTCATATTCTTCAAGAATCAGGATGGCAGAACCTTCTCCCATGACAAAACCTTCGCGGCTGGTATCAAACGGACGGCTGGCCTTTTCCGGCTGGTCATTGTAAGAAGATGCCAGAGTTTTCAGTACACTGAATCCACCGATGCCGAATCCGGTAATAGCTGCTTCCGTACCACCGGCAACACACATATCGCAGCGGCCGCTTCTGATCTGATCAAGGGCAAGACCCAGAGCATCAGTAGATGAGGCGCAGGCAGTCTGCAGATTCCAGGCGGTTCCTTTAATGCCAAAAAGCATGCTGATGTTACCGGGACCTTCGTTACCGATCATCATGGGGACAGTCAGTGGTGGAATGCGGCCGGGACCAACCTCCAGATACTTTCTGAAAGAGTTTTCCATTACTTCATAGCCACCGATACCGTTACCCAGTACGATGGAAGTCCGTTCCGGATCAATGGTTTCTTTGGTAAGACCAGCATCAGAAAGTGCCTGAGCTGTGGCTACGGCACCAAACTGAGCAAAACGTGCCATTTTCCGTGCTTCTTTTTTGTCGATCCACTGGCTGGGATCAAAGTTTTTTACTTCGCCGGCAATTTTTACATCAAAGCCTTCTGTATCAAACAGGGTAATGTTTGCAATACCGCTTTTTCCGGCCACAATATTTTTCCAGGTTTCAGCTACGCTGTTGCCTAATGGACTGACACAGCCTAACCCGGTTACTACAACTCTTCTTTTCATATAGCAATCTCTCCGTTTATCAGCAACCCATGCCGCCGTCTACGCCCAGAACCTGACCGCTGATGTAGGTGGACAGGTCACTGGCAAGAAACAGCGCTGCATTGGCAATATCTTCTGGAAGTCCGGCCCGTTTCATGGGAATGCCTTCCATAAAGGAATCTTTAACGGCATCACTTAATACAGCCGTCATATCAGTCTGGATGAATCCAGGTGCAATGGCATTAACCCGTACGCCGCGGGAACCGGTTTCTTTTGCAAGGCTTTTGGTAAGACCGATGAGGCCTGCCTTACTGGCAGCATAGTTGATTTGACCTGCCTGGCCGTGAAGCCCAACGATGCTTGACATATTGATGATGGAACCGGTTCTTTTCCGGATCATGTCTGAAGCGATGATCTGGCTGGCAAGAAAACTGCTGGTCAGGTTAATGCTGATGACAGAATCCCAGTCTTCTTTTTTCATTCTGAAACTGAGACCGTCACGGGTAATGCCGGCATTGTTTACCAGAATGTCAAAACCACCGGACTGTTCCAGAGCCTGTTTGATGCCGGCGGTCCAGCTTTCCGTGTCTGCCGCATTGGCATACAGTTCCGTAAAGGTTACGCCATTTTCTTTTGCAATAGCATCAAGTTCTTCACGGCAGTCGGAAGGTTTGGTACAGATTCCCCATACACTGGCACCTTCCCGAAGGAATGCCGTTGCAATGGCTTTGCCGATACCCCGTGAAGAGCCGGTAATAAGTGCTTTTTTGTTCTGCAGCATCATTTTAAAATCTCCATGTCATGTGTAATCGTGGTGCAGCTGATGTTTCCGCTGACGCCGGAATCCCGCCAAAGACCGCTTAAAACGGTACCCGGACCGGTTTCGTATATATGCCATGACTCATCAATAAGTGACTCATTTATGAGTGCGGCAATTTCCTTTTCTTCCTGAACCCAGCATACCGGGTGGGTAAAATGGAGTACTGTCAGTTGTTTTGCTTCTTCTGCCGAGGTAACTTCCTTGCCGGTTACGTTGGAAAAAAGCCGTGCAGAAGGTGCATGAAAAGTCATCTGGGCAAGGACTTTTTCAAAGGCAATGCCAGCTTTTTCCATAAGGGGAGAGTGAAAGGGTCCTGCAACTTTAAGCGGAATAAAGCGGCGGCATCCGGCAGCTTTACACAGTTCTTCGGCTTGTAGAATACCTTCTGCCGTTCCTGAAACGACTGTCTGTTTCGGGCTGTTCAGGTTTGCAGGGTAACAGATACCCTGGGCTGCAAGTGGTGCAACTGCTTCTGCTACCTGTTCCGGGGTCAGTCCGATAACGGCTGCCATACCAGGAAGTTTCCCGGATGACTGTTCAGCCAGTTCATCGCAGACCTGCTGCATGATAATGCCACGCTGCTGTACCAGTCTGATGGTGTCATCAAAACTGAGGATTCCGGCAGCACACAAGGCTGCGTATTCTCCCAGAGAAAAACCGGCACAGATGTCTGGTGTGATGCCTTTGGCAGCCAGCGTGCGTACCATGGCAAGAGATGCTGTGGTTATGGCCAGCTGGCTTCTGTCACTGCGTGAAAGTTCCTGGTCATCGGTTTCCCACATATAGCGGGATACCGGTTCGCCGGAAATCCGTTCAGCTTCCTGTACGGTGGCCATCGCTTCCAGATGTGCATCACAGAAGTCTTTCAGCATGCCTTTTTTCTGTGCTCCCTGACCTGGGAACAAATATACATTTTTCATAATTCTCACCCGTTTTATATTGAATTGCCGGTTAGAACCGGAGGACGGTTCCGCCCCAGGTCAATCCTGCGCCAAAGGCTGCTAGCAGAACTGTCTTTCCTTTGGTCAATGCGCCTTCTGCATCAAGATCTGCAAGAGCAACAGGAATTGATGCAGAAGAAGTGTTTCCGTAATCGCCCATTTTGCGTACGAACTTATCAAAATCAAATCCCAGCCGTTTGGCAGATGCCTTCAGAATCCGTTCATTGGCCTGATGGCAGACAAAACAGTCCACATCGGCTTCTGTCAGGTGTTCCTTTTCCATCAGTTCCCGGATAATCCGGGTCATGCTGGCAACGGCAAAATCATATACGGCGTGGCCATCCATCTGGATATATCCTTTTTCATTCAGGAACAGTGCCATGCTGCCATTTCCGTCTGATCCTGATACAAAGGGGCCAATGCCTCTTCCGTCGGCTTCTGTCTCAGTTACCCGCTGCAGTAGTACAGCTCCGGCTGCGTCTCCAAAAAGAACACAGGTTGAACGGTCGGTCCAGTCAGAAATTCTGCTGAGTACTTCAGCAGACACAATCACGGCATAGTCCAGTTTGTTGCATTCCATCAGGCCCACAGCAGTGTTCAGGGCATATACAAAGCCTGAACAGGCAGCCGTCAGGTCAAAACAGGTGGCATTCACTGTTCCTGTTTCTGCCTGAATCAGACAGGCCGTAGAGGGAAGTCCCACATAGGCTGGGGTAGTGGTAGAGCAGAGGAGTAATCCTACCTGTTCTGGCTGTACCCCGGCTTTTTCAAGAACCGTACGGCAAGCATCGGCACCCAGGGTGACAACGTTTTCTCCTTCTCCGGCCAGATACCGGCCTTTGATTCCGGTATGGGAATAGATCCATTCATCACTGGTTTCCAGTTCAGCCGGCAGTTCTGCATTCAGACAGTGTCTTACCGGTACGGCTTTTCCCATGGAACGGATAATTACTGGCATACTGCCCCCTTACAGAGATTCCTTGATGAATTTGTAGGCATCTCCAACAGTTTCAAAGGTACTTGCCTTTTCATCAGGAATGGAAACGCCACAGCTTTCTTCAATGGCATAAATCAGTTCATAGGTATCAAGGCTGTCAGCGCCCAGATCGGTTCTGAAAGATGCTTCTTCAGTAATCTGATCAGCTGGTACATCCAGTTTGTCTGCAATCAGTGCCTTTAATTTTTCAAATAATTCGTCCATTTGAAGT
>JAZLJW010000126.1:0-10936 GCA_045597345.1 Treponemataceae bacterium | reverse complement strand
AGCCGTGAAATCGTTGCCGGTATTACTACCTTCCTTGCTATGGCTTACATCCTGGCTGTAAACCCAGGAATGCTGGGCGAAACCGGTATGGGATTCGGTCCGGTATTCACCGCTACTGCAATTGCTTCAGCTGTTGCCACTCTTGTTATGGCATTCTGGGCAAATCTGCCTATCGCCCTGGCTCCAGGTATGGGGCTGAACGCATTCTTTACCTACACCGTATGCTTCGGTATGGGCTGCTCATGGCAGCTGGCACTGACTGCAGTATTCTGTGAAGGTATTGTATTCATTCTGCTTTCTGTTCTTGGTATCCGCGAAAAAATCATCAATGCAATTCCAGCCGGCATGAAAAAAGCTGTTGCTGTTGGTATTGGTCTTTTTATCGCTCTTATCGGTCTTGCAAACGCAGGTATCGTTGCTTCTGATACTGGTACCATCATCGGTTTCGTAAACCTCAATATGACCAGCCCTGCAGCTATCGTATGTCTCATCGGTCTGATCCTGACCATCGTGCTGTACATCATGAAAGTTCCAGGTGCAATTCTTATCGCCATTATTATCACTACCATCATTGGTATTCCTTTTGGTGTTACTGCCGTACCAGCCGGCTGGAAACCATTCTCTCTGCCAGAAGCTCCACATCTGTTCGCTTTTGAATGGGGTAGCGTACTGACCGTAAAATTCTTCGTAATCATGTTCACCTTCCTGTTCACTGACCTGTTTGATACCATCGGTACTCTTATGGGTGTAACCCAGCAGGCTGGACTGGTTAATGAAGATGGATCTATTCCACGCGCAAAACAGGCTCTTATGGCTGACTCAATCGGTACTGTTGTAGGTGCTTGTGTAGGTACTTCTACCGTTACTTCATTTGTTGAATCTTCTTCAGGTGTTGCAGCTGGTGGACGCACCGGTCTTACTTCAGTTACTACCGGCGTTCTGTTCCTGCTGGCTCTGTTCATGACTCCACTGTTCGCACTGGTTCCAAGTGCTGCTACTGCTCCTGCACTGATTTTCGTTGGCTTCCTCATGATGCAGCAGGTTGTAGACATTGACTTCAAAGATTCAACCGAAGGTGTTCCAGCATTCATTACCATCATTACCATGCCATTTGCATACTCAATTTCAAAAGGTATCGCATTCGGTATGATTGCTTACGTAATTGCAAAATGCGCTGGTAAGAAATTCAAGGACATCCCGGTTGCTACCTGGATTCTTGCTTTAATTTTTGTTGCAGACATTATCTTTGAAGCAATCAAATAACTAAGCTGAAAGATGGCTGAGTAAAATCCAAGCCACCTGAAAAAAGCCCTGCATGTATAGGTGCGGGGCTTTTTTTTTCGATTATGTTGTATTTTGATAACCGGTTGCGATAGTATACAGGTATGAATATTGTATTTCTCGACGCAAAATCCATCGGTACTGATATCGATTTATCACCATTTGATACTCTGGGAACTGTTACTAAATATGATTTTTCCAGCCCGGAAGAAACCCTTGAACGCACTAAAGACGCAGATGTTGTTATTCTGAACAAAGTCTCCATCAATGAATCTACTATCGGAAAAGCCGAGCATCTGAAACTTGTTTGTGTTACTGCCACCGGTACCAACAATCTTGATAAAGAATACCTGGATAAAAAAGGTATAGCATGGCGCAATGTTGCAGGGTATTCAACGGAAACCGTTGCCCAGCATACGTTCAGTCTGCTGTTTTACCTCATGGAACACATGGCATATTATGATGACTACGTAAAATCAGAAAAATATGTTGGTGACACCATCTTTACCCATTTTTCCAATGTATTTCATGAACTGTCAGGCAAAACCTGGGGTATTATCGGCATGGGTAATATCGGTCAGCGTGTAGCTCAGATTGCCAGATGCTTTGGCTGTACTGTCATATATTATTCAACCAGCGGTAAAAACAATCAGGCAGACTGGCAGCGGGTGTCTTTTGATGAGCTCCTGTCTCAGTCTGATATTGTTTCGGTTCATGCTCCGTTAACGGCAGAAACTCAGGGTCTTATGAATGCAGCAGCCTTCAGAAAAATGAAGAATACGGCATTCTTCATCAATGTTGGTCGAGGACCTATTGTTGTTGAATCAGATCTTGCTGATGCTCTGGAAGCAGGCGAAATTGCCGGTGCCGGTCTTGATGTTCTCTGTGTTGAGCCGATGGCAGCAGATAACCCTTTGGTACGTATCAAAGACAGCAATAAACTGATTGTCACTCCGCATATAGCATGGGCTAGTGTTGAAGCACGCACCCGTCTTATGAAAACCATTTATGATCAGGTTGTAGAATTCTACCGCTGATACAGTCGTTTTTTGAATATACGGGAATGAAGTACGTGATGAAAAAAAAAGTTATCTGTCTTTTTCTTGCTGCAAGCTTATGCTCCATTGTTTTTGCAGCTGGAACAGGAAAAAAATCTGATACTTTATGGGTATCGGTTGAAACAGCCTCGCTACGGGAAAAACCTGGTCGGTTCAGTAAGGAATCAGCTGTTGTTGCGTATGGTACACAGCTTGTGCTTATAGATGAATCCGGCGATTGGTATTATGTCCGTACTGAAATCGACGGAAAACAGGGGTGGATTCCCTCTGGTATGGTTACAAAGCGGAAAATCGTTGTAGGCCATATGGCCAGTGCTAATGCTGATGAGATTTCCCTGGCTGGAAAAGGATTTTCACAGGAAGTTGAAGACCTGTATAAAGAACAGGGTTTAGTAGATTTTTCTCAGATTGACCAGATTGAAAGGGTGATGGTTTCCGAACAGGATATGTACGATTTCCTTCTGGAAGGAAATCTTGTTCTGGAGGACTGAATATGCACGTGAGAAATCATACTCTTTCCGTTTTCCTTTCCATTCTGCTTCTGGTCTCACTTACTTCCTGTGCGTCACTGGGTGACCTGTTGAATAATGAATATGTAAAGGTCATCACTACAACGATTGTTGAAAGTCCCATTCTGAGTGAAGCAGCTCCGGGCGCTGCATTGGTAGCTAAATCCATTACCGCTTTAGGCTCTGCCTTTGAAGAGTTTTCACCGGAAAATGAGTATTACATTGGACGGTCCGTTGCCGGTTCTATTCTTACTCATTATACGCTGGCAGATACTCCTGAAATGAACCGGTATCTGACGGTTCTGGCAAATAGTCTGGCAGTCAGTTGTGGATCAGTACCTCAGCCGTTAAAAGGTTATTTTGTTGCAGTCATCGATTCCCCTGAAATTAATGCATTTGCAACACCCGGTGGTCATATATTCATAACCCGCGGGTTCATTGCAGCTATGGAAAATGAAGATCAGCTGGCTGCAGTCATTGCCCATGAAATTTCTCATGTACAGTTAAAACATGGTTTGGGGGCAATTAAAAACAGTAGAAACTGGGAAGCCGTAAAAAGTCTGTCTGAAACCGGTTTCTATTTTGCCATGGAAGATAAGTCCCGGGCAACTGAGGTTCTTGATACTTTTGAAAGTTCTGTCGAAACTGTTGCTGATACGCTTCTTGAAAGTGGTTACAGCAAAAACAATGAATTTGATGCGGATAAAAATGCGGTCTATATTCTTTCAGTGGCAGGGTATAACTTCCTTGAAATGGAAAATATGCTCTATTTGATTGATAATCCCCGTTTTGATGAAACATCCGGTTTTGGAAAAACACATCCAAAACCACGGGATCGCATTAAGGAATTACGCAATACCTACAAAGAACTGTCCTCTGTTCCTACCGATGAAGTGCGGACTAAGCGGTTCAAAAAACAGATGGCAGAACTCTGATATGATTACGAAAATACACTCTGTCCTGGTTCCTCTGATTGCCGGTAGTCTTGTGGCACTGTTGACAGGGGGCCTGTTTAGGTGTGGTATTTTTAATTCTCTGGATAACCGGTTTTATGATTGGGCTGTTCCTGCAACGGGTACTGCAAGAAGAATCAGTGATGATATCTGTATTGTCGAAGTTGATCAGACCAGTATTTCCCAGGCGACTGAATTATATGGCTGGGGATGGCCCTGGCCGAGAGAAGCCTATGCCCGTATGGTTGATTTTCTGGCAGAAGGTGAATCGGGTCCGGTGGCTTTTGATATTCTGTTTACTGAAAAAAGCGTATATGGTTCTGATGATGATCTTGCATTTGCTGCATCCATCAAAAATCATGGAAAGGTCATTATTACGCAGATGGGGGATTTACATCCTTTGCCATTATTCAGCGAATCAGCGGCTTTGGTTGCCGATTGTACCAGTTCAAAGGATTCTGATGGCGTTATCCGGGGGACCGATGTCAGCCGTGATACCGTACATCTTTCGTATGCACCATTGGTAGTAGACAACGGTGTGTCGGTTGTAAGAACCCTGAAACAGGATCTGCCGCAACGTCGTGATGGCTCAGTTCTTCTCTGGTATAAAGGTTCCATAGACCGATATCCTGCTTACTCTGCCATTGATATCCTGCAGAGTATTGATGCTCTGAAAACCGGTGCGGAACCGCTGTTCATTCCGGAAGACTTTACCGGTTCTTATGTTTTCTTTATCTATTATGCTCCCGGTCTTTTTGATATCTGTTCTACACCAGTGGGTTCCTTTTATCCAGGTTCTGGTGTAGCAATTACCGCACTTGATAACTGGATTTGCCGGGATTTTATGCATCAGGTTTCTGATTCTCTGGTTCTGGCAGTACTTTTTTTCTGCGCTCTTTTTGCAGCCTGGCTTGCCCATCTGGTTTCAGGTATAAACAGTACTGGGCGGACCATATGCTGCGGAACGCTGTTTTTCGTTATAGGGCCTGTGATTCTGGTGCTGACGGGGTGGCTGCTTATAAAAACTGGCTGGTATCTGAAAATCATGAGTTTACTTGCAAGCTATATGGTGTCATATATCTGTGTTACGTTCTACAGCTATATAGCAGAAGGCCGGCAGAAACGTTTTATCAAAACTGCATTCAGTCAGTATTTGAGTAAAGATGTAATCAATACGCTGCTGTCTGATCCCAGCCAGTTACAGCTGGGCGGTGAAAAACGCTCCATTACGGTATTTTTTTCAGATATTCAGGGATTTACCACTATCGGAGAGCAGCTGGCTCCTGAAACGGTTACAGAAGTTTTGAACATCTATCTGACCGAGCTTTCTGACATCATCATGTCTTCTGGTGGAACCATAGACAAATATGAAGGAGATGCCATCATAGCTTTCTGGAACGCCCCAACAACGGTGTCCGATCATGGTCATAAAGCAGTTACTGCTGCTTTGGAATGTCAGAAAAAAATTCTTGAACTCACAGACAAACTTTCATCTTTTGTCACTCAGCCGCTGTATACCCGAATCGGCCTGAATACGGGTGAAGCTATTGTCGGTAATATGGGATCAAAAAGCCGCTTTGATTACACCATGTTCGGGGACACCGTAAATACCGGTTCCCGGCTCGAAGGCCTGAACAAGCAGTTTGGTACCAACGTGTTATGCACCCTGGCTACAAAGGAGCATGCTGAAAACAGTGGCACTACGGCACGCTTTCGTGAAATCGGTAAAGTTCTTCCTGTTGGTAAAAACCTGCCGGTAACCGTTTTTGAGCCGATGACTACTGACCGATGGTTGTCAGAGAAAGCTGGTCTGGACTGTTTTGCTGCGGCTTTGCAGTTGTTTTATGCCGGGGACTTTGAAACCGCGCTGGAATCTTTTTCTGTAAATGCAGAAAAACATGGCGATGTTCCAAGTTCGTTCTATGCGGTGCGCTGCAAAGAGCTTCTTGCCCGGAAAAAAGTAAACCCTGCCGTTTTTCAGGACTGGCAGGGTATCTGGGTTGCGTCTAGTAAGTAATCAGTCAGCTGCGATGTCGAGTGCTACCTGAAACATGGGCTCAAGAGCGGTAAGCCGCTGGTCATCGGCCAGAGATTTACCGGTAACGCAGCTGTCTGTCATGGTAATGATACTGAAAGCCTTTTTCCCCAGCCAGTTGGCAGTACTGTACAGGGCATAGGTTTCCATGTCCTGGGCAAGAATACCCATACGGGCCCAGGGAGCCCAGCTTGGTTTTCCGGTAGTTTCGTTACTGGCATCATAATCACTGAACAGATCACTGGAAAAAACACCACCGGCAGCATACCGGTATCCGTGCTTTGCAGCGCTTTCCAATGCTTGTGAAAGCATGGTGCAGTCTGCACAGGGGCTGAAAGTTCCTGCCAGATGGTACTGGTGGGCCCAGGCGCTGTCCGTAGATGCGGTTAAGGCAAAAACCAGATCTCCCGGTTCAAGCTCTTTCTGAAGGCCTCCTGAGGTGCCTATGCGGATAATGCGTTCAACGCCATAGAACGTAAAAAGTTCATAACTGTAAATACCGCAGCTAGGCCCACCCATGCCGCTTCCCATAACCGTTACTTCTTTTCCCTGATAGGTGCCGGTAAAGCCCAGCATGTTCCGTACGTCGGTTACCTGCCGAACGTCAGTAAGGTATTTTTCAGCAACATATTTGGCCCTGAGTGGGTCACCGGGGAGTAAGACGGTCTTTGCAATGTCGCCGATTTCAGCTTTGTTGTGTGGTGTCATGTAAGTTCCTCCAGTAATGTGAATTTTTGAAGAATAGGGAGGTGGGGTGTGGAATTTCAAAAATTGTTGAAGTCCGGCGTCCATGCCTGCAGCATGGACAAACGATAGTTTCTTTACCGGACTTCACCAATAGCGACGCTAGCTAGCGGTTTTGAAATTCCACATCACACCGGAAGAGTATTCAAAGATATACCGACCGTCAGCCCATATTAGCCAGTTTCTGGTGCAGTTCTACTACTTTTGCGTGCAGGTAGTGGTCCACTGCAGACCGCTCGATAACCCCCAGAATGCGGTTGTCAGCTCCAATGACCGGCAACGCATCAAGATCAAGGTTATCAAACATATCAATAACATCTGGCAGCAGCATATCCGGCTTAGCACTGACAGTACAGGGTTCAGCAATGTCTACTGCCATAAGTCCTTCAAAGAATTCCGTCATTAAAAGACATTCTTTCAGATGATTCAAAGTAATCATGCCGGCAAAGGTTCCATTTGGTGTTTTCACCGCATAGTTCAGGTTCTGATGGGTGGCAAAACTGTCCAGAATATCTTTCAGAAGAACGGTTTCACCCAGAATGGCAGGGGAATCTTCTGCCAGAATGTTTTTTCCGGCAACGGTAACATCAGCAACAATACACTGCTTCATGATGTCTTCTTCAGTAATATCAAGACCGCACTCGCCGGCGCCTACAACGGCATGCCGAACACAGATAGGACCTACCAGCTGTACGATAAAAGTTGTTGCAGTAATAATCAGAATGATGGTCGGTCCCAGCGTATCGGCAAACTGGGTACCTGCTGCAATTGAAAGACCAATGGCAACACCAGCCTGGCTCAAAAGGCACCAGGGAAGGAATTTGTAGACGGTCTCCGGAGCATGGGTCAGTTTTGCACCGACTTTTGAACCGATTGACTTACCGACAGTACGGCAAAGTACATACAGCAGGGCAATAATGCCAACGTAGGCAGTTACATTCCAGATATTAAGTTTTGCACCAACAAGAACAAAGAACAATACGTAAATAGGCGGAGTGAACTTTTCGACCAGAGCAAAGGTTGGACGCGTCTTTGCCGGAGCAAAGTTAACCATGAAGAATCCAACTGACATGGCTGCAAGAATGGTATCAAGACCAAGGAACGTACAGATACCGGTACTCAGAAGAATGGCACCAAGGCTGAATGCCAGGATACGGCCTTCATCCGTCATTACATTGCGGATAAAAAGTGTAAGAAGCGCACCAATTGCTGAACCTACGGCAATGGAAACTGATACATCGTACAGAAGATGCAGCAGCTGATACCCCAAAGAACCACCGGTATACCCTAAAAGACTTGATGCAATGGATGATGCAATGGCATACAGAATAAGGGCAACCGCGTCATCCATAGCAACGATGCCCAGTACGGTAGTTGTCAAAGGTCCACGGGTACGGTTTTCCCGGAGGACGTCGGTGGTGGCAGCAGGTGCTGTGGCTGATGAAATGGAGCCAAGAATAAGACCTAATGCCAGCGATGAATTAAATTCCTTTGTAATTGCGTAACTTACGGTAAAAACAACGGCGCTTACTACAAAGAACGGAACGATGGCTTCAAAAAGGAGGATACCGGTGAACTGTTTACCGTATTTTTTGATAACGGACAGTTTAAGTTCACCACCAATAAGAAAGCCGATAAGTGACAGGGCAATTTCACTGACAGGGTTCAGGCTGGCAATAACGCCTGCACTCATTACCTGAAAGCCGCTCTGTCCGATGAGTATTCCGATAACGATATATCCAACAACCTGAGGAATTTTCAGCTTCTGGAAAAGGCGTCCTCCCAGGGCACCCAGCAAAAGAATCAGCCCCATGAGCAGGATAAGGTGTGCACCGTCCAAAACGGTAAAGTGCATGAAATCTGGTAAAAATTCAGCAAAGACGTTCATTTTTCAATCTCACTAAAAAATAAAGGACCCTTGAGCCTGTCGAAGGGTCCTGAATACTTTTGAAACTATATGGGATACTTCGACAGGCTCAGTACCCCTTGAATATCAGAATGTGGCGATGGTCCGTTCGGTGCGTTCCAATGCCTTTTCAACACCCAGGGCAAGAATACTTCCCATCAGTGGTGGAGAAATACGGCTTCCGGTAACAGCCATACGGATCGGCATCATGAAGTCACCCAGCTTGATACCAAGCTTTTCTGCCATATCGCGGGCAAGCTGTTCCTGAGCTTCGTGTTCAGGAATACCAGGCAGCGCCTTGATGAAGTCTTTTGATGCTTCAAGAATCTCTTTGGTTTTGGCAGCATCCAGTTTTTTCGGAATAATCTGGTCTACCGGTGGAACTGCTACGTTCTTGAAGAGGAATCCTACCATTTCTGCTGCATCAGTCAGGAAGTGAAGGCGTTCCTTAATCAGTGGCATCAGTGCCATGAGTTTTTCACGGATGTCAGCATCAGAAAGTTCCGGTGCTCCGGCTTTTACAGCTTCCGGATCAATGGAAAGGGTTCCGTCTTCGTTCATGATGATGCCGCTGTATGCAGGACCTACATGAGGAGCCGGGAATTCTTCAGAAGCGTTGATCGGGATTGCTGCATCGCCGGTAAGGGTGATGAAGGGCAGTACAGCATCAAACAGCTCTTTGTCGCTCATGGCGCGGATATACTGACCGTTGTACCATTCCAGTTTCTTGTAGTCAAATACTGCAGGAGCCTTGTTCAGGTGCTCCAGTTTGAAAAGACGTTCAAAGTCTTCAAGCTCGTAAATATCACGGCCGTCTTCATAAGAGCAGCCCAGCATGGCAACGTAGTTAATCAGTGCTTTCGGTACGTAACCGCGGGCACGGAATTCGTTTACGGAAGTAGCACCGTGGCGTTTTGACAGTTTCTGACCGTCTTTACCCATTACCATCGGCAGGTGGCAGAATTCAGGATAATCCCAGCCGAATGCCTTGTACATGATGACATGCATTGGAGTAGAAGGAATCCATTCCTGGGCACGCATTACGTGGCTGATTTTCATGAAATGGTCATCAACGATATTTGCCAGGTGGTAGGTTGGGAAACCGTCTGATTTCAGGAGAACCGGGTCTGGAGAAACGTCTTCATTTTTCCATTCAATGTCACCAAGAAGAGCGTCATGGAATCTGGTTTCGCCTTCCATTGGTACCTTAAGACGGATAACGTACGGCTTGCCTGCATCCAGGTTAGCCTTGATTTCTTCTTCGGTCAGGTGGCGGCAGTTACGGTCATAACCGGGAGCCATCTTGTTTTTCTGCTGCATGATGCGGATGCGTTCCAGACGTTCCTCATCACAGAAACAGTAGTATGCCTGGCCTTTGTCTACCAGTTCCTGAGCATATTTCTTGTACAGTTCAAAGCGTTCAGACTGAACATATGGGCCGTATTCACCGCCCTTTGGGCCACCTTCATCCCATTCAATGCCAAGCCAGGCAAGAGTATCGTACAGGTTCTGAACATATTCTTCACCGTAACGGGTACGGTCAGTGTCTTCAAGACGGAGAATGAATTTACCACCCTGTGAGCGGGCGTACAGGTAGTTGAATAATGCGGTGCGAACGCCACCGATGTGCTGCATACCAGTTGGAGATGGTGCATAGCGTACACGAACTTCCATTTGTAACCTCTGTGTAATGTGTTCGGGCTGAAATTGCCCCAGTAAAATGTAGTTCAGTGTACCGTTTTTTTCTTTGTTATAGAAGTAGCAAATTTTTTTAATTTTTTTTGTAACCATTTTACGGGGGAATGGTTTGTTGTGTGTAAGCAAAGCAAGAACAACGAAAATCTTCCTCCTCCTTTCCGCCCTGGCAGTTTGTCAGGGCGGTTTTTTTTAGTTTTTTTCATTTTTTCTGAAATTTTCCCGTGCGAAAAAAGTCTGTTATCTGTTAAAATGGTGCCGTGAATTTCGCATCAATTTTTCAGACCGTGTTGAATTTTGTCGGAAGCCTGGGCTTCCTTATGTATGGTATGCGCCTTATGTCTGACGGTGTTCAGAAAGGTTCCGGAGAGAAACTGCAGCGTACCCTTGGATCTCTTACCGGAAATGCTTTTAAAGGCCTTCTTACCGGTCTTGGTGTTACCATGATCATCCAGTCTTCCGGTGCTACTTCAGTAATGGTTATCAGTTTCGTCAACGCCGGCTTGCTGACCCTTGAACAGGCAGTTCCCGTAATCTTCGGTGCCAATATCGGTACCACCATTACTGCCTGGATTGTTTCCATCTTTGGCTTTAACTTCAAGCTTTCAACCTTTGCCATACCAATGTTCGGTATCGGCTTCTTCATGTCCAGCCAGAAAAAACAGAGCATCCGTAACTGGGGCGAAGCAATCATGGGGTTTGGAGCCCTGTTCCTCGGCTTGGGCTGGCTTTCTGACCTGTTCAGTTTTGATGCT
>JAZLJW010000125.1:0-38004 GCA_045597345.1 Treponemataceae bacterium | reverse complement strand
CGTGATTTTTTTTCCGCGGTCAATGCCAAAAACGGCAAACATGACACTGTCATGTTCAAAAGATGACACTGTCATGTTTAAAGGTGACATTTTTATGACATAGTTTTTCTTGACAAAATGCGATTTTGGCGGGTGAGGGAGAGATGCTGAAACAAGTTCAGCATGACAATGCGGTTGCAGCATGACAGTGCGAGAACCTTGACTAATATAGGGTAACTGTATATAAAGTTATCGATAAAAAAATATATACAAAAAAAACGGTCGCAGTTTATGGAAAAAAAGGATATCAGAAGGTTTATTCAAGAGCAGCATACTATCTGGAGAATTCTTAGTTTTTGTTTTTTTATAGTTATGCTTGGCAGAATTTCACATTCTTTATACCAGCATGATTGGTCTATGGTCGCAGAACCAGATCAGATAATTCCACCGGCTGTAGTATTTCTTTTTTCTATTATTGGTACTCTTTTTTCACTCTTTCTGTTTTTTAATCCGGAGTATGTAACCTTACTGGGATATTTTTCGCTTATATATTCCATCACCATTCTTATCGATACACCCTTTCATCCCTTTGGAGCATTCGGCTACCTTTTCAGCGCCTACCTTTTGGTGCCCAGATCTTTTACAAAAAAAAGACATTACGTCAAAGCAATACTCATCGCTCTGATATTTATAATTACCAGCTGTTCGGGAATCCGGTTCGGTTTTATACCATTCATAAAGAATGTCGGAATTACTCTGGGACAAACCATTACCGTTGTAGGAATACTTTCTATTCATGACGCCCAAAGAATTGAAGAAATTACCTCTCCTGTCATGTTCCAGAAAACCGTTATCCTGACAAAACAGTATCCTTTTCTAACTGATCGTGACATTGAGTGGCTGCTGAAAATTGTAAACGGAGAAAAATATCTGGCTATTGCGGTTACCTCTGGTTTTTCAGAAGGACATGTCCGCAATTATATGTCAGAGCTGTATAAAAAGATGGAACTGAACGGAGGCCGTAATGAGTTACTCCGTCTTTTTTCAGAGAACAACATTGTCATAGCAGAAGACGATGAAGCAGTCTGATACAACATCAAATTATGCGCATTTTTTTACGAAAAATCATCAAATTATACAAAATATTCCTATTCCAGTAAAAACCTTACAAGTAACCCCCACTTTTCCCCCTATAATCGACACATAAATTGGTTTCTACAATTTTTTATAGGAGGATGGAATGGCTAATTCCAAATATGACCGCGAAAACGGTATCCACCGCGTACCATTGTGGCGCATCGGTGGTTTTGCGCTGAACAACACTGCAACTAACATTTATCTGTTCATGATGAACTTTGTTGCGTACTACCTGACTGGTATTGTAGGTGTAGCTGTTGTTACTGCTTCAAGTTTTTCAATGTTCATGCGTATCTGGGACGGTGTAACTGACCCATTCATCGGCTACGTAGTAGACAAAACCAACGGTAAATTCGGTAAAAACCGTCCGTTCATGCTGATCGGTAACCTGATTCTTCTGGTAACCTCATTCATCATGTTCCAGGTTACCTACAGACTGCCAGAAAACACTGCAGTTCGTTTTGCATTCTTTATCGTAATTTCTGCAATTTACTACATTGGTTACACCTTCCAGTGTGTAGTAACCAAATCAGCTCAGTCTTGTCTGACCAACGATCCTGTTCAGCGCCCTCTGTTCTCTATCTTTGACGGCGTATACAACACTGTTCTGTTCACCCTTATGGGTATGCTTGCTCCTGTACTGGGTGCAAAATACGGCGGAATGGCTAAAATCGGCGTATTCACCGAACTGTGGACCATCGTTGCTCCTATTTCTCTGTGTTTCACCATCATCGCCATCATCTCAATCTGGCCAAAAGACAATGCCAAATACTTTGGTACCGGTAAAGCCGTTAAAGTTGGCCTGAAAGATTACTGGGAAACCCTTAAAGGTAACCGTGCCATCCAGATGCTGGTTGTTTCTGCATCTACCGATAAACTGGCTATGTCTGCAAAAACCAGTACCGTAACTCTGGTTCTGTTTGCCTGTGTTGCCGGTAACTACGGTCTTTCTGGTGCCCTCACCGGTATTACCAGTATTCCTACCACCATCCTTCTGATTCTGTTCATCGGTTCTATGGCAACCACTCTTGGTCAGCGCAAAGCAATGCTCATCGGTTCAATCGGTGGTATCGTTGCCAACGCAGCTCTGGCTTGTCTGTGGCTCTTCGGTGATGCTCATACCATGAGCAACGCAAATGGCGGACTGGCTTGGTCAGCATTCACCATCATGTACGTTGTTCTTACCATCCTCTTTGGTGGATTCCAGGGTGTTTCCGGTAACATCGTAATTCCTATGACTGCAGACTGTGCAGACTACGAAGTTTACCGCACCGGTAAATACGTACCAGGTCTCATGGGAACTCTGTTCTCATTTGTAGACAAACTGATTTCTTCACTGGCTCCAATGATTGCCGGTCTGATGTTTGCTGCCATCGGATTCAAGGATACACTGCCAGATATCGGTACTCCATACAGTGATTCACTGAAATACGTAGCAGTATTCCTGGCTCACGGTATCGTAATTCTGGGTCTGGTATGTAACCTGGTAGCACTGAAATTCTACCCACTGACCAAAGCTAAGATGGCTGAAATTCAGGGTGAAATTGCTTCTATCAAAGCTAAATACGCTGCAGAAAACAACTGATTCTGTTATAGTGTAGAAAGATGAAAGGCTGCCGCCGGAACGACGGTGGCCTTTTTTTATGGAGAGTCTGATGGCAAAAGAACGCAAGGCAAAAAAAGCATCCAAACAGAAGAAAGGACCTGCAGATCAGGTAACCATGGCAGAAATGATGGCTGCACAGCAGGAACTGAGAGCCCTGAAAAAAGAACATGGACTTGAAGATGAAAAAGAAGGAGCCATTTCCAGAGCCATCAGCAAAGGTTTTGAAAAACGGGAAAACCGCCAGAAGCAGCTTCTTAAGAAAAAGACCTATCTCATTCTGCTGCTGTTAACCGGCTGGATTGGCGGCCACCGCTGGTATGCCCACCGCTGGATTCTTGCCGTACTGTATACCGGTCTTTTCTGGACAGGACTTCCCCTTGCCATGAGCCTTATCGACCTGCTTGAAGTTATCCCCGTGGAAGCCGATGAAAACGGCTGCATCCAACTGTAAACTGCAGAAGAGTCATTACAACGTCATTTTTCAGGTTTTTTGAACACTTTTGGTCGTTGTGCAATTACTCCACGACGATATTCAGTGGGACTGACACCTGTTTCTTTTTTGAACAGTTTGGCAAAATAACTGTAATCGTGAATCCCTACAGCACTGGCAATATCACCGATTGACGCATCGGTAGTATCGAACAGATTCTTTGCCTGCTGAATACGGGTTTCGTGAATAAAATCCGTAACTGTTTTACCGGTTTCTTCATGAAACTGGCGGGACAGATAAGCAGGATTCTTATTGAATTCATCAGCAACAATATCCAATGAAAGAACATCAGCATAATGAAGCGTTATGTAGTGAATTGCACTCCTCACCATATGACTGTACCCGTCAAAACTGTAATTCTGTACCAGTTTGCAGTAATCCCTGACAATAGTCATCAATAACGCTGACGGATCTTCATTCCGAGGCCAGGTTTCAATCTGGTTGGTCAGGCTGCGCATGGTATTAAGCAGATTAGCCGGATGTATGGAATTCTGCATCAACAGATGCTCATGACACATTGAATTGATGGAAATGAGGTTTGTCCGGTATTTATGCATATCATGTTCACTTGAAAGCCCGGTATGATCTGCAATAGCACTCATGGCACCACAAGCCTCCCGAATCTTCCCCTGCTCAAGAAAACCAATGAATTCTTTTACCAATGACTGATACTGTTCTCCAAATTCCACTGCATAATCGGTAATCAAATCACTATCAAGCCGTACTTTTCTGTTACTCGAATAGTAATCAACTTCGCGCACCGGACAGTCTGCAAGGTCAGGAAAAAACCAACCAAACAGATGTTGCGTAAAGGTTACCAGCTGAGGAACGCTTACCAGCGGCATACTGCTGTATAGCTGCCGGATAGCTGCCATGTTCTCTGATGAAAGGTTCCACTTATTTGCAAGGTTTACAAAAGAATTATCATCCATCTCTCCATCACGGAATGGACCAATACCGACACATTCCGGATTTTCTCCAACGGAAACATATACAACCAGATTATAGAATCCCAGATTAGAGTGCGTTAAGAGAAATGACCGTTTATCGACAGTAGTGGGAAATTCAGCAGGTATTTCGCCTTTAAAATCAGGCCAGATGATTTTACGTATACCAAAATCAAGAGAGTTTTCACTGCCTTCCTTCGATTTCATCAGAACAGACTGAACACCAAAAGCATCCTGGTACAGTGATTTTACGACATCAAAAGCTACATGAAGATCCGGAGATAAGGTCATATTTCCATTCCATCCTAAAAATCATACTAAATCAAGGAAAATTGTATTTTCCTCATTTCAATTATGAAATTTCACTCCTATTTTTACACAAACTGTTACAATTTTGTAGCACTCTGGTAAAAATTTTCCTATCTGTTTTCTTAGCCGATGCTAGAATGCAAGCAAGATTGATTGTTCAATTAGGAGGAGACATGAACAAAATTATTTTCAACGATTCATGGCAGTTCACTAAAGACGCCATTGATGCTACCGCTGCTGATGTTACCGCTAAGGGAACCTGGGAAACACTGAACCTGCCCCACACCTGGAACGGTAAAGATGGACAGGATGGTGGCGGTGACTACTACCGCGGAACCTGTTATTACGCTAAATGTTTTAATAAAGCAGATTTTTCTGGCGATGAACTGTATCTTGAACTTGAAGGTGCCAACTCCTCTGCAACGGTATACCTGAACGGTAAAAAGCTTGCCTGCCATGACGGTGGATACTCTACCTGGCGTGTAAATCTGACCAAAGATCTGGCTGACAAAAACCAGCTGTGTATTGCCGTTGATAACGCTGCAAACGATCGTGTATATCCCCAGAATGCAGACTTTACCTTCTACGGTGGTCTGTACCGCAATGTAAACATGATTGAAGCAGGCAGCAAACGTTTTGATCTGGATACCTGGGGAAGCCAGGGTATTAAAGTTACTCCAACCATCAAAGACAATGGTCCTGATGCTGAGGTAGAATTTGAATCATGGTTCACCAATGCTGCCGGTTGTTCTGTAACATACGAAGTATGCGACGCAGAAGGCAAAGCTGTTGCCTGTGCAGAAGCTGCTGCTGATAACTCAAAAGCCTGTGTAAAACTGGCAAATGTACATAAATGGCACGGACGCAAAGATCCATACCTGTACACCGTAAAAGCTACCCTGTCTGAAAACGGCAAAGTTCTTGATGAACGCACCGTTAACTTTGGTTGCCGTTCATTTGAAATTGATCCTGAACGCGGCTTTATCCTGAACGGTGAAGAATATCCACTGCGCGGTGTTTCACGCCATCAGGACCGTCCGGACATTGGTAACGCACTGCTGCCATGCCACCACGAAGAAGACATTGACCTGATTATGGAAGTAGGTGCTACCACCATCCGTCTGGCTCACTACCAGCACAACCAGTACTTCTATGACCTGTGTGATAAAAAAGGTCTGGTTCTGTGGGCAGAAATTCCCTACATTTCAACCCATATGCCAACCGGCCGCCAGAACACTCTGGACCAGATGCATGAACTGATTATCCAGAACTACAACCATCCTTCAATTGTTGTATGGGGTGTTTCAAACGAAATTACCATGGGCGGACTTTCAAGCGAAGACCTGAGAGAAAACCACGTACTACTGAACGACCTGTGTCACCGTCTGGACAGCACCCGTCTGACCACCATGGCCATGGTATCCATGACCAAACTTGATGACCCATACATCACCATTCCAGACACCGTAAGCTGGAACCACTACTTTGGCTGGTACGGCGGCAATACCGACATGAACGGTCCTGCTCTGGACCAGTTCCACAAAATGTACCCTACCCTGCCGGTCGGTATGTCTGAATACGGCTGTGAAGCCCTGAACTGGCATACTTCTAACCCAACCCAGGGTGACTATACCGAAGAATACCAGGCTTACTACCACGAAGAGCTGATTAAACAGCTGTTCACCCGCAAATACCTGTGGGCAACCCACGTATGGAACATGTTCGACTTTGCCGCTGATGCCCGTGCAGAAGGTGGTGAAGACGGTATGAACCACAAAGGTCTGGTTACCTTTGACCGCAAGTACAAGAAAGACGCTTTCTATGCCTATAAAGCATGGCTGTCTGACGAAAAATTCGTTCACCTGTGCGGCAAACGCTATGTTAACCGCGTAGAAGACACCACTAAAGTAACCGTATATTCAAATCTGCCTGAAGTTACCATGTACCTGAACGGCAAGGAATTTGAAACCCAGAAGAGCGACAATCACTTCTTCTACTTTATGGTTCCCAATGCCGGTACCACCACCATCAAAGTATGCGCCGGTGACTGCTGCGACGAAGGTACCATCAACAAGGTAGAAAAAATGGATATGTCATACGTTCTGAAAGAAAAGGGCGATGTCATCAACTGGTTTGAACTGGATATGCCGGAAGGCTACCTGAACATTAACTGTACCATCGGTGAAATCATGGATAATCCGGAGGGTGCTGCACTTCTTGGCAGCATGCTGGGTAAAATGATGCCGGGCGGCGGAATGATGGGCCAGAAAATGGACCTGACCAAGGACGAAGGCATTGCAAGAATGTTCCGTGGCTTTACCATCAAACGTGCTCTGGGCATGATGAAAATGGCTGCCGGAATGAGCAAAAAACCTGGTGAAGAAGCTGCAGCTCCTGCAGAAGACAAACCAGCTGTTACCAAAGAACAGATTCTTGCCCTGAACAAAGCACTGAATCAGGTTAAGAAGATTTCTAAATAACAAGGAATACGACATGGAAGAAATGATGAAACAGATTGAGGCAATGCGTGTTGTACCCGTAGTTGTCCTTGAAGACGCAAAAGACGCAGAACCACTGGCACACGCACTGTGCGATGGCGGGTTGCCCTGCGCAGAAGTTACCTTTAGAACTGCTGCTGCAGAAGAAAGCATCAAACGCATGACTGCTGCCTGCCCGGATATGCTGGTAGGAGCCGGAACCGTTCTGACCACTGCACAGGTTGATAAAGCCGTTGCAGCAGGAGCTAAATTCATCGTTAGCCCCGGTTTCGATCCGGAAATCGTAGACTACTGTCTGGCAAAGAACATTCCCGTGTTCCCCGGCTGTATTACTCCCTCAGAAATTGCACAGGCAGTAAAACGCGGTCTGAAAGTAGTTAAATTCTTCCCTGCAGCTCAGTTTGGTGGGGTTGCAACCATTAAAGCACTGGCAGCTCCATACGTAGGTCTGAAATTCATGCCTACCGGTGGCGTAAGTGCTGCTAACCTGAGCGAATACCTTTCATGCAAAAGCATCATTGCCTGCGGCGGCAGCTGGATGGTAAAAGGCGACATGATTAAAGCCGGCGAATTTGACAAAATCCGCGAAATGACTGCAGAAGCTGTTGCACTGGCAAAGAACGTATAGTTGTTTATATTGTCATGCTGAACTCGTTTCAGCATCTACACAAAAATTACAGTGTAGATTCCGAATCAAGTTCGGAATGACATTGAACATGGAGTAAAAGACACATGAATTTACAATTAAAAGATAAGAAAGACTGCAAATACGATGCCGTATCTCTTGGCGAAGTAATGCTCCGTCTGGATCCAGGCGAAGGTAGAATCCGCACCGCCCGCAGCTTTACTGCATGGGAAGGCGGTGGAGAATACAACGTAGTTCGCGGTCTTCATAAATGTTTCCGCATGGATACCGGTGTCATCACCGCCCTTGCAGAAAACGAAGTAGGACTGCTGGTTGCAGACTTTATTGAACAGGGTGGTGTTGATACCAACCTGATTCACTGGAAGAAAACTGACGGTATTGGCCGCATCTGCCGTAACGGTCTGAACTTTACTGAACGCGGGTTTGGTATCCGCGGTGCCGTTGGCTGTTCTGACCGCGCAAATACTGCCATCAGTCAGGCAACTCCAGAAGATTTTGACTTTGAGTACATCTTTGGCACTTTGGGTGTACGCTGGCTGCACACCGGCGGTATTTATGCCGCATTAAGTGAACAGTCTTGCAAAACCGTTATTGAAGCCATTAAAACCGCCAAAAAGTACGGTACCGTTATTTCTTACGACCTGAACTACCGTCCTTCCATGTGGTCTGCCATTGGCGGTCAGGCAAAAGCTCAGGAAGTAAACAAGGAAATTGCAAAGTACGTAGACGTAATGATCGGTAACGAAGAAGACTTTACCGCCTGTCTTGGCTTTGAAATTGAAGGCAACGATGCCAACCTTAAACAGCTGAACCTGGACGGCTACAAGAAGATGATTAACGAAGCAGCAAAAACCTATCCTAACTTTAAGGTAGTTGCTACTACCCTGCGTCAGGTAAAAACTGCTTCCATCAACGACTGGAGCGCAATCTGCTGGGCAGACGGTGAAATCTACAAGGCTAAAGACTACAAAGACCTGGAAATTCTGGACCGCGTTGGTGGCGGTGACAGTTTTGCCAGCGGTCTGGTATATGGCCTGATGACCACCAATGATCCTGAACTGGCAGTAAACTACGGTGCCGCACACGGTGCGCTGGCTATGACTACTCCCGGTGACACTACCATGGCTTCTAAAAAAGAGGTTGAAGCTCTGATGGGTGGTGCCGGAGCACGGGTACAAAGGTAAAAAACACACATCCGTGTGTGTTTTTTACCGACAGTTTGCGCAGCAAACTGTCAGATAAGTTTTCGGCGCCATCCGTGGCGCCATAAACATGAATCCTGAAAGGAGGATATACATATGCAGATGACATTCCGCTGGTATGGCGACGGAAACGACAGCATTACTCCCCAGATGATTAAACAGATTCCTGGTGTAACAGGACTGGTTTGGGCACTGCATGACAAGCAGCCCGGTGAAGTCTGGGAAGTAGAAGAAATTGAGAAGGTGCGCAAATCAATTGAAGGCGCAGGTTTCAACATGGACGTTGTTGAATCGGTAAACGTTCATGATGACATTAAGATCGGTCTCCCTACCCGGGACAAATACATTGAAAACTACAAACAGACTCTGCGGAATCTGTCTAAATTCGGTGTAAAAGTTGTTACCTACAACTTCATGCCGATTTTTGACTGGACCCGCACAGACCTGTTTCACCCACTGCCAGACGGTTCAAACGCCCTGTTCTATGAAACTTCAAAGATTCAGAGCGACTACAAGGAAATGGCAAACTATATCCTTGGCAACCTGAAAGGCATGACATTCCCCGGTTGGGAACCGGAACGCATGGCAAAACTTGATGAACTGTTTGCCGCTTACGCACCGGTTACCAAAGAAAAACTGTGGGAAAACCTGAAATACTTCCTGGATGCCCTGATGCCGACCTGTCACGAAACCGGCATTAAAATGGCCATCCATCCGGACGATCCACCGTGGGATATTTTCGGTCTGCCACGTCTGCTGGTAGACAAACCAAGCATCGAGCGGTTCCTGAAGATGACCGACGATCCGTACAACTGTCTGTGTCTGTGCTCAGGTTCACTGGGTGCCAACATCAACAACGACATTCCGGATATCGTACGTTCGTTCTGTGACCGCATTGCTTTTGCACATATCCGCAATGTTAAACACTACGAAAACGGCGACTTTACCGAAGCTTCACACCGCGACTGCGATGGTGACGTACACATGGTAGAAATCATGAAGGCCTATCACGAATGTGGCTTTGAGGGCTACATCCGTCCTGACCATGGACGCCATATCTGGGGCGAAGAAAAAACCTGCCGCCCTGGTTACGGACTGTATGACCGCGCCTTAGGTATCATGTATATGCTGGGCTGCTGGGATATGCTGGAAAGCCAGAAAAAATAAGCAAACAGGCCCCTTCGACGCATTCGGAGGGCCTGAAGCAATAGAGAGAGGAGAAACAATATGATCGATTTACCACTTAACATCAAATTTACAGACAAAGTAGTAGTAGTTACCGGTGCCGGCGGAATTATCTGCGGTATGATGGCACGTGCATTTGCTCAGGCTGGCGCAAAGGTTGCCGCCCTTGACCTGAACGAAGAAGCCGTAAAAAAACTGGCTGACGAACTGAAAGCAGAAGGTTTCTGCTGCGTAGGTTACAAAGCAAACGTTCTGGAACGCGAAGCTCTAGAAGAAGTTCACCAGGCAGTTCTGAAAGATCTTGGCCCCTGTGACATTCTGATCAACGGTGCCGGCGGTAACAACCCTAAAGCTACTACCGACAACGAATACCAGCACGAGGCTACCGAAGGTCAGAAAACCTTCTTTGACCTGGATTCTGCCGGCGTAGACTTTGTATTCAAGCTGAACTTCCAGGGAACTCTGCTTCCTACCCAGGTATTTGCCAAAGACATGGTAGAAAAGAAATCAGGTAACATTCTGAACATTTCTTCCATGAACGCTTATACCCCACTTACCAAAATTCCTGCTTACTCTGGTGCAAAAGCTGCTATCAGCAACTTTACCCAGTGGCTGGCTACCCACTTTGCAGGTACCGGTATCCGCTGTAACGCCATTGCTCCCGGCTTCCTGGTAACCAACCAGAACCGCGCACTGCTGTGTAACCCAGACGGATCTCCAACTGCACGTTCTGCAAAAATCCTGGCCGGAACCCCAATGGGCCGCTATGTAGAAGCAGAAGAACTGCTTGGTGCAACCTTCTTCCTGGTAGACGACAAAGCAGCCAGCGCCATTACCGGTGTTGTAGTCCCTGTTGATGCCGGATTCGCATCATACAGCGGCGTATAACGCATATTTACTATCCTGAAAAACCTACCGGCGAAAAGCGTGCGTTCAAAACCGCTCCTTACGTCGCTCACTTCAAAGCTACTTGATAAGCATCTGAAAGAGCGAGAGGCGGGCTGGGGAAATGCAAAAATTGTTGAAGCCCGGCGTCCATGCGTTCAGCATGGACAAACGATAGTTTCTTTGCCGGGCTTCATCTATAGCGACGCTAGCTAGCGGTTTTGCATTTACCCAGCCCGCCGGTAGCTCCTTCAAAAAACTTAATAAAAAACGAGGCAAATCTGTGAGTACTTTTATGGACAAAGACTTTCTTCTGCACAGCGAAACCGCAAAAGAACTGTTTCATAACCATGCTGAAAAACTTCCTATTGTGGACTTCCACAACCACCTGAACCAGCACGCCATCCTGAACGATGACACCTTCAACAACATTGCAGAAGTATGGCTGGGTGGCGACCACTACAAATGGCGTGCCATGCGCGCAGACGGTTTCAGTGAAGAACTGATTACCGGCAGCCGTACCGGTGGCAAAGACCAGTTTGATGCCTGGGCACAGACTGTACAGGATTGCTTCGGTAACCCGCTGTATCACTGGACTCACCTGGAACTGCAGCGGTACTTTGGCGTAACTGAACCCTTAACCCCTTCATCTGCTGACCGTATCTGGGAAACCTGTAACAGCCAGCTGGGCCCCAAAGGATACTCAGTACGTACTCTGCTTGAAAAACAGAATGTAGCAGTACTCTGTACCACCGACGATCCTGCCGATGACCTGGCCAGCCACATTGCCTTAAAGGCAAGCAACTGCAAGTTCAAGGTACTGCCAACCTTCCGCCCGGAAAAAGCACTGGGCATTGATAAAGCCGATTTTGCAGACTACATTGCCCGCCTGAGCAAAGCCAGCGGTGTAGAAATCTGCTGTGCAGACAGTCTGTTTGCCGCTCTTGAAAAACGGCTGGACTTTTTTGCTGCCAACGGCTGCCGCGTAACAGACCACAGTCTGGAATCAAGCTTCTTTGTACCGGCAACCGCTGCAGAAGTAAACGACATTTTCCGCAAAAAGATGGCCGGCAATGTGCTGACCACTGAAGAATGTGCAAAATTCCGCGGCGCCATGCTGACCCGTCTGGGAAAAGCCTACGCAAAACGCGATCTGGTAATGCAGATTCATATCGGTGCCATCCGCAACAACAGCAAGCGCATGTTTGAAAAAATGGGACCTGACCACGGTCTGGACAGCGTACATGACTTTAACTACGCCGATGAACTTTCGGCCCTGCTTTCTGCCATGGACGAAACCGATGAACTGCCCCGCACCATTCTCTATTACCTGAACCCCAAAGATGCCGACATGATGGCAGCCATGGCAGGTAACTTCCAGAGCAATGAAAAGGGCATTAAAGGCAAAGTACAGCTGGGAACCGCCTGGTGGTTCTGTGACCACAAACTGGGGATGGAACATCAGATGGACGCCCTCCGTTCAGCAGGTCTTATTTCTACCTTTGTAGGAATGCTTACTGACAGCCGCAGCTTCCTGTCATTCCCACGCCACGAATATTTCCGCCGCATCCTGTGCGACTACATCGGAAATCTGGTAGAAAAGGGCGAATACCCCCGCGACATGGAATACCTTGGCAAAATGGTAGAAAACATCTGCTACTACAATGCCATGAACTACTTCGGATTCTGATTCTTTACGATTCTGAGAGATCCCCCGTCTTTCAAAAGGCGGGGATTTTTTTTATACCATTGATAAAAAATATTCTTCAGCAACCCCCAATGGTACGTTTACCATACGTTCCTGTTCCCGATAATCAGCCATTGAAAACCGTATTCCAAAAAGAGATTCATTATTTTTAAGCACTGTTGAAAGACTTTTGGCCCTTAAATTCTCTTCTGCTTTCACTTCCACAGGATATATTGCATTCCTTTGAATTACAAAGTCAATTTCCATAGTGGAATTGTCATTTGCATAATAAAAAGGGCATCCGTTAAAAACTGAAATGTATTGTTGCAGTACATATTGCTCGGTAAAACTCCCTTTGTACGTAGAAAAACAGTTATTTCCTACAAGAATTTCCGCAGCAGGGGCTTCACTCATTGCACCCAAGAGACCAATATCATGAACATATAGTTTGAAACTGCCAAAATCTTCATAAAACTTGAGCGGATACTGAAAAGTTGTAATCTTATTGACCTTATAAACAAGACCTGCATTAATCAGCCATTGAATAGCATTTTCAAATTCTTTCGCTCGTCCTCCAGTTTTGATGGCACCGTAGATAAATTTTTTATTTTCTTTTGCAAGCTGAGAGGGAATCGACTCCCACACCATATTGATTTTTGCAATATCATTTTTTGATGCATGTTTGGATATATCACGCTCGTAGTCAGATAAAATCTGTTTTTGAATTTCTCTTACCCGCAGAAGGTTTTGATTTTCCACATAGTTCAGAACAACTTCCGGCATTCCGCCAACAAAATAATACTGCCGTAGTAATTCTGTCAGCTGAGGATTAAGGGCATTCAATTCATCCCAACTATGTTTTTTTATTTGATTAACCAGAATGTCTTTACCCATAGCATAAAGAAATTCGATAAACGACAATGGATATACCATCAGACTCTCTATTTTTCCCACAGGAAAGCCTGTTCCGTAATGATCCATTAACCCTAATAGAGACCCTGCGGCCACGATATGCAATTCCGGCATTTCTTCACAGAAATATTTCAATGCGGTAAGAGCCTTAGGACATTCCTGAATTTCATCAAAGGCCACCAATGTTTTTCCTGGCTGAATTTCAGTATCCGTAAGAGCTGAAAGATTTCTCAGTATACGTTTGACATCATAGTCTATGAATACATTCTCCAGGGATGCATTATTATCACAATTGATATACACAAATGACTCAAACTCAGTTTTACCAAACTGCTTTATGAGCCATGTTTTTCCAACTTGACGGGCACCTTCCAGTAGCAGTGGTTTTCTGTTTGGCTTATTTTTCCACATAATCAGATTGGACAGTTGTTTTCTCTGCATATTTCAAGTATACACTTTTCTAGGGGAAAAAATAAAAAAAATTACATTTTTCTAGGGGAATATTTTACAAAAGGATACACTTTTCCAGGGGAAATGCGAAAAACATTTTGTGTTCTACAGTAGAATACAGAAACTACAATCACCAAAGGAGTTTTCATGAACGGAATTACTGTAACCGATGTCCGCAGCCAGAAAGGTGACGCCGCATTTTTGATTGATGACGGCACCACCGCCATTCTTTTTGATACAGGATTCGGTTTTACGGGATACGCTATTGCCGATAATATCGCCCGTACCCTGGGCACCCGAAAACTCGACTACATTTTTCTTTCTCATTCTCACTACGACCACGCCCTGGCAACCCCGTACATCAAGCGGCGGTTCCCGGAAGCCACCGTTGTGGCAGGACGCTATGCTGGAGACATTTTCCAGCGCCCCGGTGCAAAACGGGTTATGAAGGAACTGGACGGCAAATTTGCTGCAACCTGTGGCGTAACTGACTACGAATGCCTGGTTGATGAACTTGCCGCCGATGTGCTGGTAGATGATGGCGATGTGATAACCGCAGGATCTCTGTCGTTTCAGGTTCTGCACCTGCCCGGCCACACCAAGTGTTCCATCGGGTACTACTGCCCGGAAAAAAAGCTGTTTCTCTCCACTGAAACTCTGGGAGTATACGACGGCAGCAAAACCATTATGCCGTCATGGCTGGTAAGTTACCAGCAGTGTCAGGAATCCATTGCACGGGTACAGTCGCTGGATATTGAACAGTTACTGGCTCCCCATCTGGGACTTTTGAACACTGAACAGACTGCGTATTTTCTGAATACCATGCAGTCCGCCAACGAACAGGCCTTTGCCTGGATGACCGACCTGATTACTGCCGGCAAAACCGATGACGAAATCATCGAACAGTATAAAGAGCGATACTGGTACGGCGAAATCCGTGATATGTATCCTATCGATGCCATGAAACTGAACACCGGCATTCAGATAGCGCTCATACGCAAGATGTTGGGATAACACTTCGGAATATAAATGTGGTATATTTTTAGATATGCGGTTTATCTTCAAGCACTTTGACAACCCGATTTTCTCATTTTCCCTTACAACTGAGTTTGACGGTACTTACTGCCAGATAGATGAAACGTCATACGACAAAAAAAACTTGTGGCGGCTACCACTGGATTTAGGAACAGAAACTGATTTACCCAGTAACGAAAAACTGCTGAGCTGGCTGCGCCACAGGACTATTCCGCAGAACCGGCAGTACGTGCACAACTTTCTTGCGAAACTTGGTCTGAACGAGCGGGATACCTTAGGAATCATCTCAGTATGCTACGGCCTCAGCCTTAATGACAGCTACTGGATCTGCCCCGACTACGAAAAACGCACGTTTGAAAAAGTAAATCTGTATACCAACAACCTGTCACGGATTTTAAGCGTTATTGCATTTACCGGGTACGGCAGCTACACCCGCTCAACATTCCGCAGCTCCCCGGAATTTACCACCAACGGCATGCTTGCAAAAGCCTGGCGACGCCAGAACGGAACCATTTTTCTGTACAAATCCGGTACAGAAGGTGCAGCCAATACCGGAAAAGAACCATATTCAGAATTCTATGCTTCACAAATTGCCGAAAAAATGGGAATCAAGAGTATTCCATACCAGCTGAAAATGTGGCAAAAGCGGCTGTGCTCTACCTGCGAACTGTTTACCTCCGCAAAAACCGCTTATATGCCTGCCGGAAATCTGATTACCCCTGGCGGCATTAGGGCAGTTCTGGAATACTACAGGAATTTGGGAGATTCTTTTTACAACGATTTGTTAGACATGTTTGTGTTTGATGCCGTTATCCTGAACACCGACCGTCATCTGGGCAACTTTGGTTTTCTGATAGATTCGGAAACAAACACTATTATTGATACCGCGCCAGTTTTTGATAACGGTCTTTCTTTGTGCTGCTATGCTCTGAAGGATGACTTTGAAAATCTTGATGAATACATAAAAAGCCAGCAGCCAGCCCTGTACCCCGATTTCATCCAGTTTGCCCGGGAGCTGATGGGCGAAAGCCAGCGCGAAAAGCTCCGCCACCTTATCGGCTTTACCTTC
Source organism: Treponemataceae bacterium (assembly GCA_045597345.1). Taxonomy (GTDB): domain Bacteria; phylum Spirochaetota; class Spirochaetia; order Treponematales; family Treponemataceae; genus Treponema_I. The sequence continues at coordinate 21,967 of JAZLJW010000125.1, read as the reverse complement.
AAAAAAGATTCCCGCTACAACCTTGATTCAAAGCGCCTGAAACAACTGGAACAGCTGATTCAGAAACGGGTGAAAGAGCTGCTGGGGTAAATTATTTTTTTTCCAGGCTATGTCCGTAAAAAGTGTTGCTTATTGTCACCCTGAACTTGATTCAGGGTCTCATCATAAGTCCACAAATCTACCGGATTGCCAGTACTTCCTAATGTTGAAACCGCTGTAAAGATTGCTGAAGTATGCAGAACCTGCTGAAAATCTCTGAAATTTTGGATTGAAATAGTTGCAGGAAAACTTTAGACATATATCGAATTCTTGGGCAAAGAAAAGCTGTCTGTGATTCAGACAGCTTTTTATGTTGCAAGGCCCCTTCGACAGGCTCGGGAAGCCTATGCCATTTCAAGGGACCTTTGCAATTAACTCACACCAGACCCTGAGCGAGTCGGTCAGACGCCGTCCATGCCGTCTGACCTTCTGTGGTTTGCCTTCGCAAACCACTCTCTCCGCTGCCATCCATGGCAGCAGAGTCTTAAATCACACCAGACCCTGTGCGATCATGTCGGTCCGCTTCGCGGACCTTACCAAGTTTGCTTACGCAAACTTGCGGATTATTAACTCACACGAGACCCTGTGCGATCATTGCATCACATACCTTCAGGAAGCCTGCGATGTTGGCACCGGCAACATAGTTACCTTCCATGCCAAAGCGTTTAGCTGCATCGTAAGCGTTGTCATGAATGCTCTTCATGATGCCTTTCAGTTTAGCGTCAACTTCTTCTGAGCTCCAAGCAAGACGTTCAGAGTTCTGAGACATTTCCAGACCAGAGGTAGCAACACCACCGGCGTTAGAAGCTTTACCAGGAGAGAACAGGATTTTTGCTTCGATGAATGCGTTAACAGCTTCTGTGGTAGAAGGCATGTTTGCACCTTCACCTACCAGTTTACAACCGTTGGCCAGCAGGGTTTTAGCTGCTTCACCGTCAAGTTCGTTCTGGGTAGCACAAGGGAATGCACAGTCACATTTAACTTCCCAAGGTTTTTTACCTTCATAGTATTTTGCTGATGGATATTTGTCAGCATATTCCTTAATGCGTCCGCGTTTAACACCTTTCAGTTCTTTTACCCAGTCCAGTTTTTCCTGAGTAATACCATCCGGGTCATAGATGTAACCGTTAGAGTCAGACAGGGTAACAGGTTTAGCACCCAGCTGAAGCAGTTTTTCTGCAGCATACTGAGCAACGTTACCAGAACCAGAAATTACACAGGTTTTACCAGCGAAAGTTTCGCCTTTGGTAGCCAGCATGTTTTCTGCAAAGTAGATCAGACCATAACCGGTAGCCTGAGTACGGATCAGAGAACCACCGAAAGAAAGACCTTTGCCGGTAAGAACACCGGTGAATTCATTGCGCAGACGTTTGTACTGTCCGAACATATAACCAACTTCGCGTGCACCTACACCGATATCGCCGGCTGGAACGTCAGTATCTGCACCAATGTGTTTTGAAAGTTCGGTCATGAAAGACTGACAGAAGCGCATAACTTCTGCATCGCTCTTTCCTTTAGGATCAAAGTCTGATCCACCTTTACCACCACCCATCGGGAGAGTGGTAAGAGAGTTTTTGAAGGTCTGTTCAAAACCGAGGAATTTGAGGATTGAAAGGTTTACAGAAGGATGGAAGCGGATACCACCTTTGTAAGGACCAATAGCGCTGTTGAACTGAACACGGTAACCGCGGTTAACGTGGATGGTTCCTTTGTCATCAGTCCATGGAACACGGAACATTACAACACGTTCTGGTTCTACCATGCGTTCCAGAATGGCGTTTTTCTGGATTTCAGGCATCTGTTCAACTACTGGTTCGAGAGTTTCAAGAACTTCTTCTACTGCCTGCAGGAACTCAGGCTCGTTAGGGTTTTTAGCCTTAACTGATTCGTATACGCTTTTTACGTATTCGTTTTTCATATGTTTCTCCTCAAAAGGAAAATGTACGCCGCCCTTCACCTCTGCGGCCGAACTTTAATTTTACTAAAGTAATGTAGCACAATTAAAGTTTTTTGTGAATAAATATGCAAAAATTATACAGAAAAAATGGAGAGCGGAAAAGAAATTTTACGGATTTTTTCAAAGTTTTACTTTAAAAACCTCTCCACCATCAAATTTTCGCTATTTGTTTTTTTCCCTAGTACAATTACAGTTGCTATGAATACAACTAATGTTGAAACGGTAACAAAAAAACGGTACGGACGCATTGTCTTTCAGATTTGTATAGTCATGCTGTTCATTCTTACCGCAATTTTCGCTTTTATGACTGTGGCCACGGTCTCAACGGTCCGCATGTCATCAATCAGAACATACGAAGAATTCAGTGTTCGTATTGCAAAAGAAGAAGCTGAAAAAATCAGTAACTGGAATGATGTTCTGATAAACGATCTCCGTATCTATTCTGATAACGACATTATGGATGACGGCACCACCGACGACATCATTTTCTGGTTACGCTATCACAAAGAAATCCGCAATCCAAACTTCAATTATGTACTTTTCTGTACCCTCGATGGTGTTGGTTACAGTGATGACGGCAACGTACAGACTGTGATATCAACTGACTTCTTCCAGGCTATCGTAAAGCGGGGAGAAAAGACCTATGTATCAAATCTGGAATTCCAGTACGATGGTACTGCCTGCTACTACATTGCCCGCCCTGCATACAATAGAAGCAAAAAAATGGTTGGTATTGTCGCAGGATCGGTAAAAAGTGATGCCCTGCAGCAGCTGATAAATTCAACCAAACTGGGAGATGCCCGTTCTTTGGTTTGTGGCAGCGATGGTATTGCTCTTTGTCCGGAAGAAAACACCGGCATGTATATGGACTTAAACTACACTGATAAAATCGGGTTCAGAGGATGGGCAGAGATTGCAGCAAATCTGAAAACAACTCCCAACGGAACCGGCGCATTTATTGACGCAGGTGGCGTTGATTTCTTTACTGCATGGACCAGTGTTCCCGGAACCCCATGGATTGCCTTCTTCAATGTTCCTATGGCACAGATTAACACTGATGCCGACAGAATGCGTGGTCCTATCCTGCTGCTGTACATTGCCGGCGGTGTAGCAATTACCCTTATTCTAGGATTCATGATCCGTCATCAGATTAAACCACTCAAACTGGTCCGCAACAGCATTACTGAAATTGCTACCGGTAACGCAGACCTTACCCAGCGCGTCGCCATAAAATCAAACAATGAAATTGAAGAATTGGGCGACCGGTTCAATGACTTTATGGTAAAAATGCAGGATATCATTACCGGTCTGAAAGAATCCAAAAATACCCTGGAAATGGCCAGAACTGTTCTTCAGCAGCGTATTGGAGACAACGGTTCTTCCATTGAAAACATCATCAATGACATTGATAACATCGATGACAAAGTTGACAGTCAGGTTAATTCCGTATCTCAAACTGCATCTGCCGTTGAGGAAATTTCAAAGAACATTGAATCTCTTGAACGCATGATTGAATCCCAGTCTGCAGCGGTTACCCAGGCATCTGCTGCTGTAGAAGAAATGATTGGCAACATCCGCAATGTTAACGGTTCTGTAGGACATATGGCTCATTCCTTTGATGCGCTTTCTGACAAGGCTGCAGAAGGTATTAAGCTGCAGGAAGATGTCAATCAGCGGATTATGCAGATTGAAACCCAGAGTAAATCGCTGCAGGAAGCCAACACTGTTATTTCGTCAATTGCAAGTCAGACAAACCTGCTGGCCATGAATGCTGCAATCGAAGCTGCCCATGCTGGAGACGCCGGACGCGGATTCAGCGTTGTTGCTGATGAAATCCGTAAACTGTCTGAAACATCTGCTTCTCAGACCAAACGCATTAAGGTTGAACTGAAAAACATCAGCAAATCAATTGCAGAAGTAGTAGATGCCAGCCAGGCTTCACGTCAGAGCTTCAATGCCGTTACTGACAACATCAACCAGACACAGCAGCTGGTAGTACAGATTAAAGCTGCCATGGAAGAACAGGAAATCGGTTCACAACAGATTGGTGATTCTCTTAAAAACATGAATGACTCAACTCTTGAAGTTCAGTCAGCATCAAAGGAAATGCTGGAAGGTAACAAGTTGATTCTGAATGAAGTAAATCAGCTGCGCGAATCAAGCAAGGATATCCGATTAAGTATGAACCAGATTACCGACAGTACCAATGAAATGAAACAGACTGGTGCAAAACTTGATGAAATTGCCCAGACTGTCACCGATACCGTTGCCAAGATTGGGCAGCAGGTAGACCTGTTCACCGTTTAATACAGAAGGAAGAGCTATGACAATGAAACACCGTACACACTCAATAGTAATGACTATTTCTGCACTTCTCTGCATTCTGGTGCTGGTATCCTGCGGAAAAAAAACAGTACCCGGCGGACAAGCTCAAAAACAGAAGGCTTTGGCCCGTGGACCGTTGCCATCGACAACCGTCAACGGCTCTGTTATGACCGTAGCCTTGACTTCAGCACTTGAAACCATCGATCCCCAGACTTCGGTATATGCATCATCTTTTGAAGTCATCAACTGTGCCATGAGCGGCCTGATGAAAATGAATGCCGATGGCTCTACGGCCTACGATCTGGCCACCAGTTCAAAAGTAAGTCCTGACGGCCTTACCCATACCTATGAACTGCGGAAAGATGCCTTCTGGGCCAATGGGGATCCGGTTACCGCCCATGATTTTGTGTACGGCTGGCAGCGTGTCGTTGATCCAGCCATTGCCAGTGAATACGGGTACATGATGTATGAAATTGCCCAGGTCAAAAACGGGCTTGCCGTTGCTACCGGTAAAATGGACAAGGAAATGCTGGGCGTTAAAGCCCTGGATGACTATACCTTTGAAGTGCAACTTCTGGCCCCAGTCCCGTTCTTTGACCAGTTGTTGTATTTCTGTACATTCTTCCCGGCAAACCAGAAGTTTGTCGAAAAATGTGGTGACCAGTATGGCATGGATGCAGAGCATTTCTTAAGCTGTGGTCCTTTTGTACTGACAGAATTTACTGCCAATGAAGAAACAGATATCGTATTAATCAAAAATACGGCCCATTACGACGCAAAGAACGTAACCATTGGCGGGCTGCGGCAGAAATTCTATACATCATCGCAGGATGAAATTGATGACTTTGAAGCCGGAAAACTTGATTTGTTCGTACTGCCATCTTCAAAGGTAAGCGAATACAAAGAACGTGCAGAATTCAAATCTGTAGCAAAAGGTTTTATGTACTATATGTCAGTTAACATGACAAAACCTTCCCTGCAGAACGTTCACCTGCGCCGGGCACTGAACCTGGCCATCGACCGTGAAGCAATCTGTGCATATCTGAATAACGGTTCGCTGCCGTCATACACCCCTGTTCCTTCAGGCTATGCATTCAGCAACAGTGGAAAAGACTTTACACCGGTAAGCGTAGAGTTCCCCAACGACTGTGACTATAACCCAGAGCTTGCCCGAAAGGAATTTGCCATAGCTTTAAAAGAAACCGGCACATCCAGTATGTCTGTAGAACTGGTAGTTATTGAAGGATCTTCTCAGGCTAAGATGGCTGAAAACATCAAGGCTCAGGTAGAAGCTGACGTTCCCGGTCTAACCATCAACCTGAAACAGATGACCGGCACCACCATCCGACGTATTCTTGCTTCAGGCGATTATGAATTGGGTATGACAAACTGGGGTCCAGACTATGCTGATGCTATGACATACTTAAGCATGTGGAGTACTGGTAACTCACAGAATACCGGATCATACAACAACCCTCGGTATAATGCACTGATTGCAGACTGTACCAATGGCGATCTGGCCACCAAAGAAACAGAACGCTGGAATGCCATGAAAGAAGCTGAAAAAATCCTGATTGAAGAAGCCGGTGTTATGCCGCTGTACATGCAGTGTGATGGTGATATGATTCAGAAAGGTGTTTCAGGCATCGAATTCCATGCCGTTGCCGTAAACCGCATCTTTAATCACGTTAAGAAATAAGCAGTACGAGATTCGGGAGTTTCAGCAAGAAGTAGTTTTGGTGTAGAATCCTTCTGTCTGGAGGTTCATTATATGGAACGGAAAAAAATTCTGCTGATTGCAACAGGCGGCACTATTGCCTGCAAGCGGACGGAAAACGGACTGGCTCCGGTAATGACCTCGTCGGAACTGATTTCGTACGTACCTTCGGCTGAAAAATTCTGTACCATAGAGACCATTCAGCTGATGAATATCGACAGCACCAACATGAACTGTGAGTGCTGGCTGAAGATAGCCGCCTGCATTGAAAAGCACTATGAATCATACGACGGCTTTGTCATTACCCATGGCACCGATACCATGTCGTACACGGCGGCAGCCCTTTCCTATCTGGTGCAGAACGCCCGTAAGCCGGTGATTGTTACCGGTGCCCAAAAGCCCATAGACGGGGACTCTACCGACGCCCGTACCAATCTGCTGGACAGTTTCCGGGTTGCCAGCGACGACCGAGCCTACGGTGTGTATATCGTATTTGACGGGCAGGTTATCTGCGGCACCCGGGCAAAAAAAGAGCGGACCCACAGCTTTAACGCCTTCAGTTCCATTAATTTTCCTATCATCGCCAGTGTTAGGGAAGATAAAGTTCTTTTTTATATTGATGACAAGAATATACAAAATGCCCGGCTGCAGTTTTTTCACCAGATGAATGACCGCATCGGGGTACTGAAGCTGGTGCCTTCCATGAGCCCGGACCTGCTGGACTTTATGGCTGAAAAATACGACTGCGTCATTATCGAAGCTTTTGGTGTCGGCGGTATTCCCAAAGATGAGAACAACCGCTTTACCCGGGCCCTGGCGCGCTGGGCAGAAGCCGGCAAAACCGTGGTACTGACCACGCAGGTGCCGCTGGAAGGCAGCAACATGAATGTGTATGAAGTTGGCCGGGGCGTAAAATCTGAATTCGGCATTCTTGAAGCTTACGACATGACCCTTGAAGCCACCGTGACCAAACTCATGTGGATTCTGGGGCAGACATCAAATCCGGATGAAATCCGCCATCTGTTCTATTCTACCGTGAACCGGGATATTCTATGGGTATAGGGCTTTCAACGCCGATGGCCCAGCTGCCGGAATCATATTCCATGGCAAAACCGGCCCGACCATCGATTCCCTGAGCCCCGATAGCCCCCTCGATTCCAAAAACCAAAGAGAATCTGGCGCGGTTTTCAGCTTCAGCTTTTTCTACTGCAGGCGCTATCTGCATTGAAGTCCGGTGGTCTTCAACCTCCGGTGGATTTGATGTACAGGAGCAGACCAGTATCAGACAGGCTGCCATGCAGCAAACAACATTTTTTTTCATAAAGGTAATAGGTCAGAAGAGGGATCAAGCTGTCCCTGTTCTATACACGTTCAGATGCCTTCTCCCAACTCGGAATCAATCTTCCACTCAGGTGTGATAAACCGGGAACCGCCACGTTCAAAGTCCAAATAGCCACCAAAAACCCAGCCGGTAACTCCATTCCAGGTAATTTTTGCCCAGCGTTCAGTTTTACCATCGATGGATTGTTTTTCCTCAGTGATTTCAGTACAGGAAACAGGAACACCATTCCGGCCGGAAGCCTCAATCATGCCGATTTTTTTCCCTTTCAGACCAGGTGTATCCCGGATATTCAGATTGGTGTACACCATATAGGAACCGGTATACCGCAATACATGCCACTGCTGTTCAGAATCGTCAATAACAGACTGTACCTGCCATCGGTTATCTGCGTAAAAATCGTACGCAGGACTGCTTTCGCTTTTTTCATACAGCATGAAAAATGATTCTTCGCCAAAGTCATAACGTAACCAGATTTCCGATGTTCCAACGATGTAGATTTCTCTGATGCATATGACATCGCCATCAGAAAGAAGTCCTCTGGTATTTTGCGAGAAAGGACTATCATACACAACTTTTTCATAATCCCGCGCTGAATAGCCGATTTCCACTATCTGTTCATGTTTTCTGACAGTTACTGGAACCCCATCAACTTCCATTGTCTTGATAACGGTTCCATTTCTGACACTTTCTGCGGACAGACTGAAACAAACCAACATCATGCATATCGCTGAGATCCACTTCTTCATAATGGCATCACTATACCACAAATGCAGTATTTCACACCAGCTGGATTTACCGCTATACTTACACCTATGGATTTATTCGACGCTGCAACAGAACAGAAACAGAAAACAGACGGCCCCCTGGCAGCACGCATGCGGCCACGAAACCTGGACGAGTACATCGGGCAGGACCACATTGTCGGAAAAGGACGTCTTTTGCGCCGCGCCATTGCGGCCGACCAGCTGACCAGCGTCATTTTTTACGGTCCGCCGGGAACCGGTAAGACAACCCTTGCCCGGGTAATTGCCAACCACACCAAATCAAGTTTTTTAACCCTGAACGCAGTTCTGACCGGCGTTGCCAATATCCGCGACGCCATTGCCCAGGCTGACCAGCAGAAAAAACTGTATGACCGGAAAACCATCCTCTTTGTCGATGAAGTTCACCGCTGGAACAAAAGCCAGCAGGACGCATTGCTGCCATGGGTAGAAAACGGCACCATCATTCTGGTAGGCGCCACCACCGAAAATCCCTTCTTTGAAGTGAACAAGGCACTGGTTAGCCGAAGCCGGGTTTTTCAGCTGAAGCCTTTAACCAACGACGACCTGATGAAAGCAGCCCATGCTGCCTGCGCCGATGCAGAACGGGGATACGGCCGCTGGAAGGTGAAGTTTGAAGACGGAGCCCTGGAGCATCTGGTAGATACGGCCAACGGCGATGCCCGCTCACTGCTGAACGCTTTGGAACTGGCTGTGGAAACAACGCCAGAAAAATGGCCGCCGGCAGATGGCGAAACCATCTACATCAATAAGGAAACGGCAGAAGAATCGATTCAGAAAAAGGTTGTGCTCTACGACCGTGACGGCGATTACCACTACGATATTATCAGCGCCTTCATCAAAAGCCTTAGAGGACGGGATCCGGATGCGGCCCTGTACTGGATGGCCCGCATGATAACGGCTGGCGAAGATCCTCACTTTATTTTCCGGCGCATGCTGATTTCTGCCTGCGAAGACACGGGACTTGCAGACCCTATGGCCCTGACTGTAGTAGAAAGCTGTGCCGCAGCCTTTGACCGCATCGGGCTTCCGGAAGGCCAGTACATGCTGACTCAGGCCGCTCTGTATCTTGCAACGGCGCCCAAGAGCAACAGCAGCATGGCTTACTTTGATGCCTTAAAAGCCGTGCGCGAAGAAGACGCAGAAGTACCCAACCACCTGCGGGACAACAGCCGGGATGCAGAAGGCTTTGGCCACGGCGCCGGCTACATGTATCCCCACGCCTATAAAGACCACTGGATTCCCCAGCAGTACCTGCCCGACGGCCTTGACGGCAAGATTTTCTATAACCCGACAGATCAGGGATACGAAAAGACTATCCGGGACGATGTATTAAGCCGGCGGGAAATGCAGATTGCAGCCCTGTTGGAAGACAGCAATGTGGGACAGAACCCTATCGGCGACTGGTGGGAAGCAGAGCATCTGCGGAACGGCGATGAGAAAACCGGCGAAAACCTGACCTTCTCTCCCAACGGAAAAACGTTGGAACACTTTCAGAAACGGAGCGACGAAGGCCGGAGTGCTACTCTTCTTGAACTGCGGGATACACTGCTGAATGCCGTAAAACCGGTGCGCCACAGCAGAAACCTGATTATCGGAGCCGATGACGGCCTGTTTGTCTGGGAAGTTCTGCGGCGGAGTCCGGAAGGTCTTACGGCAGGGCTCTGTAACTCAAACCGGGGGCAGCAGATTCTGGAACAGTATGCCCGCACCCTGCCGGAAATTGACCGGCCTGTTTTCAGCACCCACATGGAAAAGTTTGCTGACTGCACCTTTGATTACGTTTTCATGCGGGATCAGGTAACCACGCCGGAGACACTGAAAACCCTGATTGCACAGTGGGGAAACCGGAGCGAATACAGCGAAAACGTGACCATCTGTCTGGCGCAGACAGTTCCCGTAAAAGGACAGCGTCTTTCTGCCGCTCTGCAGAAAGTATACAAAACCGGCAGTACCACCAAAGCGCTGGAAGCCTTTGCTCTGGCAGAAGCCCAGTTTTACACGGCAGAGCAGAACGAATACTGCGCATGGGATACGCCGGATCTGGCAGCCGCTTTTGAAGCAGCCGGATACCGGGTTACCACTGCAGAAAAAGCCATAGACGGCCGGCGGCTGGTTACCGAAGCAGACTGCCAGCGCTGGTTTGAGTCAGAAACATCACCGTACGGCCAGTTTCTGAGAGCCAGGCTGAGCCCTGCAGATCTGGATGCCGTAAAGACTCTTGCCCTGCAATGCGCATCACGCCGCACCGCCCTTGAATGGAAAACCACCACCGCTTTTGTGGTAGCAACACGATAAACAGAAGGAGGCTTCGACAGGTTCAGCCATCCTGTAGGACATAACACAATGAAAAAACCACAGCCTGTATGCTTTTTCTTACTGGTACTGATTCTGCTTGCCGGATGTACTTCGATGATAAACGATATCGGATATGATTCCAAAAATCTGGAGCTGTCGGATACTTCAACCATAGTCTGTTTTGGTGACAGTCTGACCTATGGACATGGAGCAGATTCAGCCACAGAATCCTGGCCTGCCGTACTGCAGAAGAGCATTTCCATTCCCGTCATCAATGCAGGAAGAAATGATGACACCACTCTTGATGGCGTACAGCGGTTTTCATCTGATGTCTTGGCCCATAATCCTGCAATCGTGATTTTTGATTTTGGCGGCAATGACATTTTTAATTTCAGTAAACACCAGTCGTATGCAGAAATTGAACAGAATTTCAGGACCATGCTGGACCAGATGGATTTTTCCCGGACTCAGGTGTACATTATGCGCTTTTTCAACGACGACATGCGTTTTTTTGATCCCTTTGGCGCCTTCACCCGTATGTTGAAGAGAATTCAGGATGAGTACGATGTGGTCATTATCTGGGATGCCTGGAGCAATATCTGGGGACACAAAGACTGCAAATATGACATGACACACTGCACGGCAAAAGGATACGCCATCATGGCTCAGAATATTCTTTCGGTTCTGGAACCCTGTCTGCGGGAAAACAACCTGCTTATTAAAAAGTAGAAGCTTTTACAGTTTTCGTGGCTGAGAATTACGTTCCCAAAAAACTCCATCGGCATAGCCTTGGATGCTGGTATCTTCTTCTGCCAGTTTCAGGCGTTTTGCCCCGTACAGGCAGTATTCTTCGTTCAATTCAACACCTACAAAGTGCCGGCCCAATTTTTTTGCCACCACAGCTGATGTGCCGCTCCCTAAGAACGGGTCAAATACCATATCTCCCGGACGGGAACTTGCCAGTATCAGTTTTGCGTACAGTTTTTCAGGCTTCTGGGTAGGGTGGTCGGTATTTTCTGCCATACTCCAGAAGGGTACCGTAATGTCATCCCAAAAATTGCTGGGACAGGTAAGACGCCAGCGGCCACCGTCTTCACCCTCTTCCCAGTCCTTGGCCCGCCCGTTTTCACGGTAAGGAGCTACTACTCTCTTTTTCTGCTTTACAGCTTCCACATTAAAATGGTAGGAATTCGGGTCCTTTACGGCAAACCAGATGTCTTCCATGCTGTTTTTCCAATTGCTGGTGGCTCCCCGGCCTTTTTCCCGCTGCCAGGTAATGCGGTTCATGACCGTCAGCTGTTCTTCCAGACAGCGCTGCAAGGCAGCAGTACACTTCCAGTCACCACAAAGATACAGGCTGCCCGTGGGTTTCAGTTTTGCACAGACGGCCGGAAGCCAGCTGCGGACATACTCTTCGTAGGCAGCGGTATCACGGGCGTTGAACGTAAGGCCGTTAAAGTTTTTCGTCAGATTGTAGGGCGGGTCAATGATGATCAGGTCTGCAAAGGAATCTGGCAGATGTGGGAGAGCCGCCATGATGTCACCGTTAATGATGCGGTCACGGACCGGGAACTCATCCGTATCACTATGACTTTCGGGGGCATGGGCCAGTTCTGACACCTTCAGAACCTGCGAATTGAGCACGTCAATTTCATCGTTTTGCAGTATCAGTGTGCGATTCTGCTTGCCCCGTGGTTTTTCTTTCATGTTCGTTCCGCTCCCAGATACGAATTTAAACATGGGGGTGGGAGGATTGTCAACCGAAGGTCATTGCATATTTATACAAAAAATATTCCATAAATCGATAATTTTTGATAGAATGACCACGCAGGCAGCTCATGGGCTTGTCCTGTGCGGTTTTCGCCGCTCAACGCATAATCTTCAGGAGTTTCACATGAAATTCATTTTCTTAGGCCCTCCAGGAGCCGGTAAAGGTACCCTCGCAGCTAAAGTTGCAGCTAACTACAATATCCCACACATTTCTACCGGTGATATTTTCCGCACTGCTATTAAAAATCAGACCCCACTGGGACTGAAAGTTAAAGCAATCATCGACAGCGGCGCTCTGGTTAGCGATGACGTTACCTGTGAACTGGTAAAAGACCGCCTTGCTCAGGCAGATGCTCAGAATGGTTTCATTCTGGACGGTTTTCCACGCACCATTCCTCAGGCTGAAGCTCTTGCAACCTTTATGCCTATTGATGCTGTAGTAAACTTTGACATTGCTGACAACGAAGTAGTAGCTCGTCTTTCTGGCCGCCGCGTTTGCAAAGGCTGTGGACAGAACTACCATGTTGAATTCATGCCACCAAAAGTAGAAGGCAAATGTGACAAATGTGGTGCTGACCTGTTCATCCGCGACGATGACAAAATTGAAGCCATCACCCACCGTCTGGAAGTATACCGCGACCAGACTGCTCCACTTATCGACTTCTACCGCGAAAAAGGCACTCTGAAAGACATCGATGCCCGCCCAGCAACTGAAGTTATTCTTGAATCATTTGAAAAAGCATTCCCTAACAAATAAGGAAAGCTGACTACATAAAAAAGGCTGACGTTCACGGAATTCCGCGGGCGCCAGCCTTTTTTTTGTCTGGCACCCCTCGAGAGCCTCAGGGAGCCTTATCTGGTGAACTGGGAGATGAACTTCCAGGCCTGTTCGCAGCTGTGCTGGCGGCATTCGTGGATCTGTCCGCTGACGCTGGCAAAGGCTGTTCTGCAGACACCATCTTCACTGTCATAGTAATTGACGGTCAGCACACTACCCCGGGATTCATCCGGAATCTTTTCAATCCGGTCAGCCGTTACGCCCCAGATCGGGTCTTCCCAGTTTTCTTTATCAGCAAACCGGACATCAAACTTTTTCTTCAGTCTGTTTACCTGTGCCACGTACTGAACCCGTTCAAGACAGGATTCCTGCTGGAACGGAAGTTCCGGCAGCGGAGACAGTTCCCCGCCGGAATAGAATACGGGAACGGGAACGTCCGTATTGCACCGGGGTCCGTGAGACTGTGCCAGAGGATGATCTTTTACAGGAAACAGGGCACTGTGGGGAGCAAGCCCCGCAAACAGTTCCGGATACTCCTTGTACATATCCCAGGTCTTGCCGCTTCCCATGGAGAATCCGGTAGCATATATCCTCTTTTCATCAATACGGTACTTTGACTTCAAGTCATCAATTACCTGGGCAACTTCTGCAGCTGGGACAGCCTGATGGTTTTCAAGAGAGACAAAGAGGAATCCGTACTTGCGGCAGATTTCCCACCAGCCGGAAACAAAGGTCAGGAACAGGGACGAATCACCGCCGCCATGGAATCCCAGCACCAGCGGTACCGGTCCGTTATCAAAGATGCCCTTGTTGTAGTAGGCAAAGTATCCTACCTTGTGTTCCGCAGTATCCTTGAAGGGTCCTTTGTTGTCCGGCGAAGTTTTTACCATCGTACAACCGGCTTCTTCCGTCATATTCAGGGCGTCAAAGTCCGGTTCTTCTTCCATGGTGCCGCACCACATCTTGAACCGGCGGACAAAGTTCTTGAAATCAGCCGGATAGTCTGCCGTATCCTTTACCAGCAGGTTCCGACAGCCGGCATTCTTCAATGCGTCATTTATGGCTGAAGAATTTCCCACAGACAGCACACCGATATCAGTCCGCTCTACTTCAGGAATGACAGAAAGGCGTTCCATGGAGCACATGGCTGGGGTGATTTCTCCCGGACCCCACAGGTATTCGCCCTGAATGGTTTTCAGCAGGTTCCGGGCAACGTAATCGGCAGATTCTCCGTAACTGTAGATGTCGGCACGGAAAATGGCACCGCGGATATAGTAACCTTTGAACTCTTTGGTAAAGAAGTTGGTCAGGGGAACAATACCGTCTTCATAGTTGGGGTCCATCTTTACTTCTGAAATAATGGCGGGATACAGGTCTGCCGGCGCAGATTTCCAGCCACCTTCATTAGTGGGATACACAAAAAGAACGCTGGAATCGGTAGCAGAAGCGATACCGGCAAGTCCGGTTTCCTTTGCAAAGGCAATGGCAGAATCCCTGTCACTGCGGGTTTCTTCAAATACCAGCAGAAGGGGGGACCTGAAGGTGTAGTTATTTACTCCGCCATCAATAGTTGTGGCAGGAATGTAGGTTTTCAGATAAAAGGAATCAAACTGGTGTTCCCAGTATTTTCCGCCATCAGGCAGCGTTGTAACGACAGGACGTTCTTTCATAGCAATTCACTCCCTACGCCGGCAACGCATGACGTATTGATTACTATTGCAGGCGAAGAATCCGCTGATTTGATGAGCCACGGAACTGCAGTGATATATCTTTCAATTCCTGCACAAAGGGGCCATCAACCAGCACATGTATATACGATAACATCTCATCGGTTACTTCACAATGCTGCTTGCCCTGCTCTGGCTTGATATCGGTATCGTAGTTGTAGCCCGAATAACACCAGATGTTTTTTGAAGGAAGGGTTTCCTTTACCCGGCGGAAAAAAGGAGCCAGTACCCGCTGGTTTTCCTTTTCAAAGGGTTCTCCCCCAAGCACCGAAAGACCACTGATAAAGGGCTTATCCAGAGCTTCAAGAAGTTCATCTTCTGTTTCCCGGGTAAACTCCTTTCCAAAGCAGAAATCCCAGGTCTTTGAGTTGAAACACCCCGGACAGTGAATACGGCATCCTGATACAAACAACGTAACCCGAACGCCCTCGCCGTTGGCCACATCAGTCTTCTTTATTTCTCCGTAGTACATACCCTTTCGTTCCTGAACTTACAGATGAAGTACCCGGTCCTGAATTTCCTGGGTTCTTCCCTGATTCCAGAACTGAGTTCCTATGTAGCCGCAGGTTCTTCGTGCCACATTCATTGATGTCTGATCCCGGTTTCCGCAGCTGGGGCATTCCCAGATCAGTTTCTGGTCATCGTCCTTTACAATCTGAATTTCGCCGGTATAACCGCATTTCTGGCAGTAGTCGCTTTTGGTATTCAGTTCGGCATACATGATGTTTTCATAGATATGCTTCAGTAATGCCATAACTGCCGGCAGGTTATTCTGCAGGTTAGGAACTTCAACATAACTTACCGCACCACCGGGACTTAATTCCTGAAACTGACTTTCAAAGGTCAGTTTTGTAAAGGCATCGATTTTTTCACTGACATGTACGTGATAGCTGTTGGTTATATAGTTTTTGTCAGTTACGCCGGGAATAATGCCGAACCGTTTTTTCAGGCTCTTTGCAAACTTATAGGTGGTACTTTCCAGTGGCGTTCCATATACCGAGTAGTCAATGTGTTCAGCAGCTTTCCATTTTTTACAGGCATCGTTCAGGGCCTGCATAACAGCCAGTGCAAACGGTTTTGCTTCCGGGTCGGTGTGGCTTTTACCGGTCATGTATTTGACACATTCGCACAGTCCGGCGTATCCCAGAGAAATGGTTGAGTAACCGTTGTACAACAGGTCATCGATAACTTCGCCTGGTTTTAAGCGGGCAAGAGCCCCGTTCTGCCACAGAATAGGAGCGGCGTCAGATCGGGTTCCCAACAGGCGGTTATGGCGGAGACGCAGTGCCCGGTGACAAAGTTCCAGACGTTCACCCATGATTTTCCAGAACTGATCCATGTCCTTTCCTGAGGAACAGGCAACATCAACCAGGTTCAGGGTAACAACTCCCTGATTAAAACGGCCGTAGTATTTTGGCTTATTGTCAGCATCTACGTAGGTGGTCAGGAATGAGCGGCATCCCATACAGGGATAGCAGTTACCGTTGCCGTTTTTATCAACTTTCAGCTCCAGCATTTTCTTTTCTGATATGTAGTCTGGAACCATGCGGCGGGCAGTACACTGGGCTGCCAGTTCAGAAAGATAGTAGTACTTGGTATCCGGCTCGATGTTATCGGGTTCCAGAACATAAATGAGTTTCGGAAATGCCGGGGTAATCCAGGCACCCTTTTCATTCTTAACGCCCTGCAGACGCTGTTTAAGTACTTCCTCGATAATCAGGGAAAGGTCTTCTTTTTCCTGTTCGTTTTTTGCTTCGTTCAGGTACATAAAGACAGTTACAAATGGGGCCTGACCGTTGGTGGTCATAAGGGTAATAACCTGATACTGGATGGTCTGTACACCGCGTTTGATTTCGTCCTTCAGACGCTGGTTCACGATATATTCAAACTGTTCATCGGTAGCTTCAAGGCCGGTTGCCGTAAGCATTTCGCGTACTTCACGGCGAAATTTCTGGCGGCTTACTTCAACAAAGGGAGCCAGATGCGAAAGAGAAATACTCTGGCCGCCGTACTGGCAGCTGGCTACCTGAGCGATAATCTGAGTTGCAATGTTGCAGGCAGTAGAGAAAGAATGTGGACGGTCAATTTTTGTACCGCTGATAACTGTTCCGTTCTGCAGCATATCTTCAAGGTTTACCAGGTCACAGTTGTGCATGTGCTGGGCAAAGTAGTCGGCGTCGTGAAAGTGGATGAGGCCGTCTTCGTGGGCTCTCTGAATATCCGGATCAAGCAGGAAGCGACGGGTAATGTCCTTACTTACCTCTCCGGCCATGTAGTCGCGCTGTACTGACACAACAGTCGGGTTTTTATTTGAGTTTTCCTGCTTTACTTCTTCGTTTGCTTCTTCCAGCAGGCTGAAAATCTGCTTATCAGTAGTGTTTTCACGGCGCATCAGTGCATGGCGATACCGGTAGGTAATGTATTCCTTGGCCACAATATAGGCACCGTTCTGCATAATGCCGTCTTCTACCAGATCCTGAATATCTTCAACATTCAGGGCATGACCTTCGTTCTGGCAATAGTCTTCAATATGGTCAACAATAGAGGCAATCTGAGAGTCGGAAAGGCGTTTATTGTCGTCTACCTGCTCATTTGCCTTTCTGATGGCATTTACAATCTTATTCCGGTCAAAAGTAACTTCAGCACCGCTACGCTTGATGATTTTCATTGTTTTTCCTTTGTTTTTAGGGATAGCGACTGATTACTCTGATATTTGAAAGGGTCCATCCGGAACTGAATGGATAGAGTATTTACGCTATATCTAGTGTCGAAAGTTCAACTAATATACTAGCAGTAGCGGTTGAAGGTCAACAAAGTGAGCAGAAGTTTTTGCCTGTTTTTTGCAGCACCGAGAGAGGTGACTATCAGGCGCGGACAGGCGCCCCGAGCCAGCGAGGACGGCATGGTCGTGATGGCAAGGCGACGACACCGCCAGAAGCGGGGGCGACAATACGGCACATATTGTGCCGGCACGGATGCCGGCAAGTACCGCGTGTTTTGCAACAGCAAAACACCGTAAGGTTGCCGGACAGGACGTTCGGCAACCGTCGCCCCGAGCTTATCTGTCTTCCCAGACACCAGTATACGTTATGTCATCCTGTACGTAAGTATTCCCCTGTTTTACAAAAGAAACACGCTGAAACCAAGGATAATCGTACTGCCGGTAAAAACTGCCGTCTTCAAGAAGCCCAAAAAACGCTAGAGCACTGGCATAATACGTGGAATACCAATCGGCACCCTCTTTTACCAGATACACCACAGCATGTCTGTCATCTACTGATAAAAGTACAAACAGTTCAGTTTCAGACACTGCAACAACCTCTGCTTTGGAAAAAGGTTTTACGTTTTCAAATACGGATTCAGCAATGAAGTATGGCTGGCCATCCAGCGTAGTATAAACAAATGATCTGGCTAATGTATTCTTGTTAGAGAATCCATTATACAAGGTATAGTACACATCTATCGTCATCTCTCCTGCTTTCAGCTGAACTGATTCCAGTTCCGGCACCTCTGAAGCTGCGGCCAAACGGATGCATCTTTCTGGGAGCATGCAGTTCGGATCTGTAGATACCGCTGGTACTTCTGTCAGTTTTTTACATCTTTTGAATACATCATGACCAATAAAACGGATGTTTGACGGCGCATTTATTTCAGCAAGGTTCGAGCAACCAGAAAAAACCTGGTAGTCCATATACAAAAGACTTTCGGGGAGCGTAACGCTGGTAAGAGCAGTACAGGAATAAAAGACATTGGGGCCTAGAGCAACAACGCCTTCCTGAATTTTTACCGAAGCAAGATCTTTATTATACGAAAACACCCCCAGTCCGATGGTAGCAGTATTGCCTGGCAGTGTTACTGATTGCAGATCAGTAAATTGAAACGCTCTTTCTCCAATCAGGGTCAGAGATTCAGGTAAGGTAATCTGGGTAAGAGAAGAACACCCCGCAAACGATTCACTTTCGATGACAGAAACAGATTTTCCCATGGTAACCTGATTCAGTGCAGTACACATACAAAATGCTTTCCAGGTAACATCTGTAACCGAATCGGGGATGACAATGGAGGTCAACGCTGTGCAGTGGTCAAATCCCCCGAGAGATTCAAGATGAGACGATAATGACACCTGACGAAGCTGAGTGCAGTATGAAAAAGCAGAATCATCATAGCAGTAACCGAATCAGGAACTATCAGTTCTTCGATGGCAGCGCACGAGAATGCCCCATCCCCGATAGTTCGAAGCCCCTCTGACATGGTAAGATGACTCAGCTTGGTGCAATGATGGAACGACGAAGATTCCAGACTGATAATACCAGGACCAAGTTCAACGGAAGCAAGCGTTCTTAGGTCATAAAATGCACATTTTTCTATAACAAGACCGTTTCCAGAAAGGCTCACTGATTCAAGCGCAATCCCCCTGAACGCCTCTATTCAAATACGTGTCAGACTTTCAGGAAACACGACATTTTTCAGAGCCTTGCAGTCTTTAAACGCATAGTCCCCAATGGTTTGCAGATTTGGCGGAAGAATAATCTCTGTCAAAGAATCACACCCACTGAACGCATGAGAGCCAATAGAAATCAAGCTATCAGGTAAGGTTATGCTGCTCAGCTTCTTCCCAAAGAAGGCACTATCACCAATTTCCTGTAACTGGGAACCTTCTTCAAAAATAATGGACTGTAATCCTCTGCAACCATAAAAAGCATGGGATTCAATAACTTTGACGCTTTTTGGAACAAAAACGGTTGAGGCAGTGCATTCGAAAAATGCATATGAACCAATAACTTCCGTACCTTCCGGGATAATACATTCAGTCATAACTTTATCTACTGCACGGTATACTTTCGGTACATCGGACACTGGTTCTGCCTGCACTGTTACATTCAAACAGCTGAAAAACAGTGCAACAGAAAGCACTGCAACCTTAAAATTACGCAATTTCATATTTTACCTTATCCAACACAATTAATAATTTGGATATATAACCTTCGTATCACGTGCAACGTAGGTATTTCCCTCTCGTACGTACAGTGTTTCACGCACACTTTCAGGATAGTCATGCCGCTTCCGAAGGATAAAACTGCCGTCCTTCTTAAAAACGAAACCTCTTTCGGCTTCATAGATAGTGGAATACCAGCTGCCGTCATTCTTTACCAGACAGATAAGAGTATCTGGCATTGGATACACATCCCAATTCCAAACATCCAGCAAAATAAACAACTCATCATCAGTTTCTTTTACCGTTTCTGCAGATTCAAATGAGGAACGATAGTTGAATAACGTATCGCAGATGTTGTATAACGAGCCATCAAGCATGGTATAGAAATGCTGTCTGATAATGGATGAATTACGCTCGCTGTCATCATGATGGTTCGGATATGTCTGGCAATATACATCAAACACAAAATCATTTGATTCAAGCTGATACATTTCCAAATCAGGAGTCTGTAAAACTGGTTTCAGACGTACACAGTTTTCAGTAACCTCGGTGACCTTTGGAACAGAGGCAACCTTTGGGCTGTTTTTAAAAGGATTAACTGGCATTACCAGAATATTTGACGGAGAATTAACTTCAGTTAAGTTATTACAATCCATGAAAGCAGGTCCTAGGTACAACAAGCTTTCCGGAAGCGATACACGGATAAGATTGGGGCAAATCGAAAAAGCATTATATCCGATAATGCGAACACCCTCGCCGATAGCAACAGAAGCAAGATTTTTGCAGTTGAAAAATGCAGAATCTGAAATGGTGGTTACACTACCTGGAATTGTTACCGTTTGCAAACCTGAACTACTGAATGCGTAACACCCGATGCATTCCAGGGATTCTGACCAGATAATATCCTTTAATGCAGAACACCCAAAAAATGCATATTTCCCGATAACGGCAACATTCTTTCCCATAATCACTTTTTCCAGCGAGGTGCAATCCCTAAATGCAGAATCTTCGATTTTTGTAACAGAACCAGGAATCTCAATACTTGTAAGCGCTTTACAGTCTCTAAATCCATCCAAAGACTGCAGATCAGCGGTCACCTTCACCTCTTGCAACTGATTACATCCAAAGAAAACATTATTTTCAATGGTTGTTACACCAGGACCCACTTCTACAAAGGTACTTTTTGATTCTGCAAATGCCCCTTTTTTTATGGTAAGACCATTTCCTGTAATAACTGGTGATTCCAATTGAGTAAAACGAAAGGAGTTCTCTCCGATAGTGGTAAGGCTCGTTGAAAAATTGATTTTTTTCAGAGAATAACAACCATAAAACGCTTTCTTACCAATGGTCTCAACCTTATTTCCCATGACAACCGACTCAAGGGAATAGCATTGTTCAAAAACATTTTCTTCAATAACCTGCAGGTTCTCAGGCAACGTAATTTCTTTCAGTTGCTTGCAATTGCTGAAGGCACCTTTCCCTATCGTCTGCAGATTTTTAGGTAATTTGA
This sequence comes from Treponemataceae bacterium, assembly GCA_045597345.1. Taxonomy (GTDB): domain Bacteria; phylum Spirochaetota; class Spirochaetia; order Treponematales; family Treponemataceae; genus Treponema_I. Next base: position 786 of record JAZLJW010000125.1, on the reverse strand, counting down.
TTTCTTTTAGATTGTAACAATATGCAAATGCGTCTTCTCCAATAGAAGTAACACTATCGGGTAAGATAATGCTGGTAATGGATGAAGAAGCAAAAGTATTCTTTCCAATTTCTTTTATCTGACAGTTTTTTTCAAAAATCACCGTATCAATACCATAAAAGCACGCAAGAAGAGAGTTAGTTTGTATGCCTTTAACGCTCTTGGTAATAACAACTTTACGTAATGAAGGACAGTCCTTAAACGAAAAAGGAGTAATGATCCAGTTTCCTTTAGGTATCACTAATTCTGTTACGTTGGGATCAGTACACTGATATGGTATTGGAAGTTCATTGGAGCCTTCACACGATACAAGCGAACACACTGTAACAAACAATAAAAAAATGCAAAAAATCCGTGTTTTCATATCTTATTTCCTTTTTGTGCGAGCATAGGCGCCCCTACAAAGCTTACCCAGCGCGGAAAGGCGCCCCGAGCACGCGAGGGAGCGATTGTTCATGCTGGCAAGGCGACGACACCGCCAGAAGCGGAGGCGCCTTTATGTCCGTTGAGCACGTCGGTCAGGCTTACGCCTGACCTTACGTAGTTTTGCTACGCAAAACTCCGCTGTCTGTCATCCGCAACGCCACCAGCGCGGACAAGCGGGCCGAGCATAGCGAGGTGCGAGGATTCGTGATAACAAGGCGGAATCCCATCCCAGGAGCGCAGGCGGCCTTATTGGCCGTTGAGCACGTCGGTCAGGCTCTCGCCTGACCTTACGTAGTTTTGCTTCGCAAAACTACGCGGTCT
>JAZLJW010000124.1:0-5098 GCA_045597345.1 Treponemataceae bacterium | reverse complement strand
GTCAGCATCTACGCGCGCAAGCAGCCCCTGAGGACAGGCACGGGTACAGGCACCACAACCGGTACATTTGCTGTAATCTACTTTTGGCAGTCCATCGTCACCCAGTGAAAGAGCGCCGAATGTACAAACATTTACACAATCACCAAAACCAACGCATCCCCAGGCACACATTTTTGTACCGTTGATACCCAGTGTTTTGGCAGCTGCACAAGTGTGAACACCGTTGTAGATACCTTTTGCTTCTGCCTTGTCTTTGCAACCACGGCAGGCCAGAACAGCTACATAGCGGGTTGAACTTGCTTCAACACCCATAACAGCTCCTACTTTTTTTGCAACTTCTGCACCACCAGCGGTACAACCGTTAACAGGAGCTTCTCCGCGGGCGCAGGCTGCTGCAAAACCGTCACAACCGGGGTAACCGCATCCACCACAGTTTGCACCAGGCAGACATTCACGGATTTTTTCCTGAGTAGGATCAGTTGGAACATAGAACATCTTTTTGAAGAATCCCAGCAGAACACCCAGAATAAAGGCAGTTACAACTGAAACCAGCAGTGTTGAAAGAATAGTATTCATATCTTACCGTTCTCCTTATTTAATCATTCCGCTGAAGCCGCCGAATGCCATAGAAAGAAGACCGGCTGCAATGAACAGAACAGGAGTTCCTTTTACGCAGGCTGGAATCGGGGCACTGGCAATTCTCTTACGGATGCCGGACATGAGTACCATTGACATGATGAAACCACAGGCTGAACCCAGAGCATAAACAATGGATTCAAGGAAGTTGTATCCGTTGGAAATGCTGTTCAGGGTAACGGCAAGGATTGCACAGTTGGTGGTAATCAGAGCCAGATATACACCCATTGAGCTGTACAGGGCAGGAGCTGATTTTTTCAGGTAGAATTCTACCAGCTGAACCAGAGAAGCAATAACAAGGATGAACAGCAGGGTCTGCAGGAAGGTCAGTCCCAGTGGTTCAAGTACGAATTTATACAATGGCCAGGTTACAGCAGTAGCCAGAACCATTACGAATGATGTTGCAACACCCATACCAAAGGCTTTGCCGGTGTCATTGGTCATACCGATGAACGGACAGAGAGCCAGGAACTGGATAAGGATTACGTTGTCAACAAGCATTGATTTTAAGAAAATTGACATCATTTTTTGCCTCCTTTAGCGGCGGCGTTGCGGATGGCACGGGTGATGGCGATCATACAACCGAATACAAAGAATCCGCCTGGTGCACGGCTGAAGAACACGATGCAGTTTGCTTCAGGAATAACCGGCATACCAAAGAAGGTACCGCTTCCCAGAAGTTCGCGGATGATTGAAATGGTGCAGAGTACCCACAGGTAACCAAAGCCCATACCGAATGCATCACAGATTGATTCACCAACAGTCCGTTTTGAAGCAAAAGATTCAACGCGTCCCATGATGATACAGTTAACTACGATAAGAGGAATGAAAACACCCATGCTTTCTGACAGAGCAGGCAGGTAAGCCTTCATCACCAGGTCTACGATGGTAGTGAACGATGCAATAACGATAATGAATACCGGAATACGGATTGAATCCGGAATCAGTTTACGGAAGATGCTGATGATGAGTTCAGACATTACCAGTACGAAGGTCATAGCCATACCCATACCGAAACCGTTTGCAACACTTGTGGTAACGGCCAGTGAAGAACAGAGACCAATCATGATTACCAGAAGTGGGTTTTCTTTCAGTAAACCGTTTGTAAAGATTTGCCAGTACTTTTTCATGATTACTCCTTAGTTGGCGTTTGCCATGGCTTCAAGAGCTGCTTTTGTAGCAGTCTGCAGCAGGGCACCAACACCTCTTGAGGTAATGGTTGCACCACTGATACCGTCAAAATCAGTACCAACAGTAAAGCTGAGCTCAGCAGATTTGCCGGTAAACTGTTCGTAGAATGCCGGTTCTGAAGCTTTCTGTCCGAATCCCGGAGAATCGCTGTTGGCCAGGATTTTTACACCGGTAAGGGTCTTATCTGCAGTTACACCAACCAGAATGGTCATGCGGTCATAGGTAGGACCGGAAACCTGTACAACAGCACCGATAACGCCATTGGCAGCATCACGTGCTACATTACAGCTTTCAACGGATACGTTGGTTCCGTCTGGGGTAAATACACCATCGGTGTAGCTTTTTGCATCAGGCATAACTTCTGCAAGAGCTGCAGTCAGTTTAGCGTTTTCGTTGGCTGCAATAACAGGAGCTGTCAGGTTGTTAACCAGTGCAAGTGCTACACAGGCAACACCGGCAAATACTGCTAATACGAAGCCTAATTTAAGCATATCTTTCATTTGGCACTTCCTTTCTTAGCAGTTTTTTTTGCATAGCCGTATTTGCGGCCAACAACTTTGTTCAGGAATGGAGTTACAGAGTTCATGATCAGGATACTGAACATAACACCTTCCGGATATGAACCGAATTTACGGATCAGGAAGGTAATAAGACCACAACCGATACCGAAAATCAGGCGTCCCCAAGGGGTAACAGGAGTAGTAGCGTAGTCAGTTGCCATGAATACGGCACCGAAAATCAGACCACCGGAAAGGAGTGCCATCAGTACGTCGTATCCGGCAATGCATGAACACAGTGCTACGGTTCCAACCATACCCAAGGTTGCACGCCAGTCAACAACTTTAATGGCTACCAGAACGATGAATGCAATGAGGATCAGCAGAACTGAAGATTCACCGATACAACCGTTACGGTTACCCAGGAAGTATCCCAGATACCAGTCAGAAGGAATGTATGAACCTGGTTTCAGTTTTGAAAGCATGGTAGCACCGGTAAGACCGTCAACAGTCATTGAAGGACGTACCCAGTGGTTACCCATTTCGCCACCGAATGAAACGAACATGAATGCACGTCCTGCCAGAGCCGGGTTGAATACGTTGGCACCGATACCGCCGAAGATCTGTTTTGCAACAACAATGGCGAATACAGCACCTAATACTACCATCCATACTGGAGTACGTGGAGGACAAACCAGTGCAAGAAGCAGACCGGTTACAACGGCAGAAAGGTCAGTAACGCGGATTGGCTGTTTGGTCAGCAGCTGGAATACCAGTTCTGAAACAACACAGGTTACTACTGATACACAGATGATGGTCAGTGCCTTAACACCGTACAGAACAACACCGTATACAGCCAGTGGCAGAAGTCCGCAGATTACGGCCAGCATGGTTTTGGTTGTTGAACTGCTTTTAGAAAAATGTGGGCTTGAAGAAATGTAAATTTCGTTCTTGTCAGATGGTGCTGCCATTATTTGGCCTCCTTAGCTTTTGCGGCATCGGCTTTAGCTTTTGCGGCTGCCATTTCGGCACGTACAATGTTTTTACCGGTTCTGAATCTCTGAACCAGTTTAACTTTTGCAGGACATACGTAAGCACAGGAACCACATTCAACACAGTCCATAAGACCGTATTTCTTTGCATCTTCCATGTTGCCTTCTTTCAGGGCACGGGCCATCATGACAGGAGTCAGGTGGCTTGGACATGCCTTAAGACAGCGTCCGCAGCTGATACAGGGGGTTTCTTCATAGATAGGAGCTTCTTTTTTGTCCATGAAGAGTACACCACTGGTGTTTTTTGCAACAGGGAAGTTGGCACTCATCATGGAGAAGCCCATCATAGGACCACCGGAAATGATTTTTACAACGTTTTCCTTCAGTGTGATAACTTCTGGAATCAGGTCGCCTACCAGAGTACCAACAGGTACTACCAGGTTCATTGGTTTTTCTACAGCATGGCCTGAAACGGTGAACGGACGGTCGATAAGTGGTTTACCTTCGCGGAAAGCGTCGGCAATGGCACACAGGGTACCAACGTTATCAATTACACAACCGATATCTGCTGGCAGTCCACCGGCTGGAATTTCGCGTCCAACAGCAGCCTGAACCAGGTTCTTTTCACCACCCTGCGGATATTTGGTTTTACACAGGCAGATGCTCAATTTTTCATCGAGTTTTGCTTTTGAAATGGCTTCAGAAAGAACGGGAACCAGACCTGCTTTATTGTCTTCAAGAACAATAATACCGGTCTGGGCTCCGGTAATGTGAACGGTAATGTTGAGACCGTCTACCAGCTTGTCTGCATGTTCTTTCATGGTGCGGTAGTCAATGGTCAGGTACGGTTCACATTCAGCTGCATTACACAGAACGCAATCTATAACTTTTCCTGCAGGAGGATTCAGTTTTACGTGAGTAGGGAATGAAGCACCACCCATACCAACGATACCGGCTTCCTTTACGCGTTTGATTGCTTCGTCGTGAGAGCAGGTAAAGGGATCAAGTACGGGCATGAATTCAGTGCGGTCTGAATCATCAGCCTGAATGACAATACAGGGGGCGTCAACGTTTGGGGTAACCAGACGAGATTCAACTTTTTTTACTGTTCCGGCAATAGAGGCGTGAACAGGAGCCGACATGAATGCATCACTGCGGGCAATTACCTGACCGCGTGCTACAACGTCGCCAACCTGTACTACGGGCTGGTTTGGTGCACCGCCCATGGTAACCGGAATGCTGACGGTTTTTGTAGAAGGAAATGCTGCAACGATTTCGCAATCTTTGGACAGTTCCTTCATTTCCGGTGGATGGATACCACCTTTAAAGGTATGCGTTTTCATATTGTATATTTTATTGATGGATAAAAAAATATTCAATGAAAAACAGACCGGATTATACCATTAGATTAAAAATTTATCGATAAAAATTTTTCAAACCTCGTTTTTCAGGTTCTTTTGCCGGAATTCTATGGGATTAGTCCAGAATTATGCGGATATTCTGTTCTTTTTTCCCCCGGATGATGGTCAAAGTAATGGTATCACCGGGTTTCTTATCTTCCAGCAGACTGTAGTAATCTGCCAGGGACGAAACAGATACGCCGTTAATGGCGGTAATGACATCGCCACCCAGATAAATGGTGGTACTGTTGAACCGGCTGCCATACTGTACGGCTTCTGTACCGGCAAGAAGTCCATCTTCAGTGGCATGGCTTTTCCGCGAAAGTTCAGAAACCAAAAGACCCTGACTGACCGGAAGTCCAGCGTATCTGGCAATGGAAGA
>JAZLJW010000123.1:0-34169 GCA_045597345.1 Treponemataceae bacterium | reverse complement strand
GATCCTGAATCAAGTTCAGGATGACGTTTCTGCGGCAGATTTGTCACCCATTGCGACCGGTTTGTCACCCATTGCGACCGGTTTGTCATTCCGAACTTGATTCGGAATCTCATAAAAACGGTGTTTTCTCCATTACTGCAGTAAAAAGTGATGGAAAAAGCACCGTTTTTTTTGTATACTTGCCGCGTATGAATTTTGCACTGACAAACGAGATTAGAAACCAGATTGTGTTCTCGATGGAAGATCAGGAAAATTCGTATGTTTTTGATGCGGTTTCAGAAAAACCGGTGCTGGTAACTGATGGTATCGTGGCAGATGACGACAGGTACTACAGCCTGCCTGTATGGGATTCCCTCCAGGGATTTCAGCTTATGGAACGTTTTGTAACGTCTCTCAGAAATCCAATGGCACGGGAAGCACTCAGAACGGTACTTGCATCGGGCAGAGGGGTATTCCGCAACTTCAAGCTTGTTCTGAAAGAGTATCCAAAAGTAGAAAAACTTTGGTTCTCTTTTAAAGACCACGAGATGCAGGACATTATCTCACGCTGGTATGTTTCATTGTGCGAAAAGTGGGGTCTTGAATCGCTTGGTGAAGAACCGGAAGAATGTGATGATCTTCTTCATGATGATTTCGTATTCCGCCAGGTTTCTGATGAATCAGATGCAGAACAGGTTTTTATGAGTACCGATGCGATTGCCCGGGAACTGCAGCATATGCATGATTCCGATGCAGGGCGGGTACTGAGTGCGTTGTGGCAGGAGTTGTGTGTTTCATGCAACGAAAGTTCCGACTTTACCCTCATTGGAGAAACCGTAGAAGGCGATTATGCCGGATGTATCACCGTTGCAACCCTGCCTGATTCAATTCTGGGATCAGAATCCGGTGATCAGACACACACCGTTATCCTTACTGCGCTGTATGTTGTACCGCGGTATCGTGGCTTAGGTGTAGGGCGCGAGCTTATAGAGCAGTGCCGCATAAATTTGCAGAGAAGAGGCGTCAAGTGGATTGTAGCAGGAGCGACTCCGCTCCCTCCAGCAGGTAGAGCAATGCTTGAATCCTGCGGTTTTACCTCCCTTGGAACAGGTTTGATTGCAAGTTTATAAAAATTTTTTTTAGGAGACTTCTGATGACAGAAGACCGCTTTGTTGAATTACTGCAGCAGGCAGTAGAAAAAGTTAGAACCGAAGAAGATCCGGTTGAACTGAACCAGTACAGAAAATTATTCAAAAAAAATGTACCTTTAACACTGAGAATGTACGTAGCAGCTTATCTGGCAAAAAATGCCACTGAAGGTGGCCGCCTGTCAGGCCGCAATAATAAACGTGACCGTAACGAAAACCGCCGTTCCCGCGAGCCTCGTGAAGAAAAATCAGTACACACCGATCGTATGGAACGTGCTGCACAGGAACCCCGTGAGCCACGTCAGGATCGTGAACCTGCACCACGTGTTGTTATCCCTGAAGATCAGGCTGCAACAATTTTCATCAGCATCGGTCGTAATCGTCGTGTATTCCCTCGTGACCTCATTGGCCTTATCGTAAATCATTCAAATATTGACCGTGCCCGCATTGGCGATATTCGTGTCCTGGACAATTATTCCTTTGTTCAGCTGTATGCAGAAGACTGTGAATCAATAATTGAATCATTGAATGGTGCCAGCTTCCGCGGACGCAAATTGAATGTCAGCTATTCCCGCAAAAAGGAAGGCGACAGTGCAGATGTAGCTGAATCAGCTGAAACTGTGGCAGAAGATGACGGACAGACCGCATTCTTCCCACCAGAATCAGAAGAAACCACATCAGTGTATGATGAAATACAGCCAGAAACCAATGCTTCATCAAACTATCTGGTATAAGTAACGGTACATATCATTTCTGCTGAAAATTTCGGGCGGTTCTTGGAGCCGCCCCTTTTTTTACCGATGCAGCATTTTCATCACCTGCATCTTGCTTTGCAATCTGTGTAAGGCTTTTAAGGAGGACGGCATAGTTTGGTAACAATTACGTCAGTTACGGCAGGTTTTTTTGAAACCAATATGTATATAGTAACGGATACATCTTCTCCTTCTCCCTGCACTTTTTTGGTTGACGCCGGGGGTATTGGGTCTGATGTATCTTTAATGCTTGATCAGCTTCCGGCAGATCCTGTTGCATTAGTAATTACCCATGGGCATCTTGATCATGTCTCACTGCTTCCCCAATTGAAAAAGGCATTCCCTGCAATGCAGGTGTTCATTCATGAAGATGAGCGTACAGCTTTGGGAACTTCTGGATACAGTTTTCATCGTGATATATTCCGGAATTCCGGTTTGCTGCGTTGGGTTGCTTCCTGCGAAGCTGAAACAGGTATTCTGCCGGAAGCAGACACGTTGATTCATGATGGATTTGTACTGCCTTTTGCTGCACAATGGAAAGTGTTGCACACTCCAGGGCATTCACAAGGTTCAATCTGTCTGTATAATGAGGCTGAAAGATTGTTGATTTCCGGTGATACGCTATTCCGTGGTACTTGCGGAAGAACAGACCTGCCAACGTCAGATTCTCATAACATGAAACTGAGTCTTAAACGCTTATTGCAGTTACCGCCGGAAACACGTGTCTACCCGGGACACGGGGAAGCAACCACAATTAAGGAAGAACGGGAAACATTTTTTTATCTTATGCAGGAATAATAGAACGAGGTTACCTGTGGAAAAACGTTATTTTTTTGAAACCTATGGCTGCCAGATGAACAAGGCAGAGTCTGCTTCCATTGAGCAGCTCTTTATTGACCGTGGCTGGACAGAAGCTCCTGAAGCCGAGCAGGCAGATTGTGTTGTCATAAACACCTGTTCTGTTCGTGAAACTGCTGAAACCCGAATCCATGGCCGTTTCGGCTGGTTTGTATCTGAACAGAAACGCCGTAAAAAGGCAAAAATTGATCCATTTACCCTGATTGTTACTGGCTGCATGGCTGAACGATTAAAGGATGATATGAAAAAACAGTTCCCTGTTGTAGATTACGTTGTGGGAACGTTCCAGAAACAGCACTTCATGGACATTATTGACGCCCTGGAAGCCGGCCGCAAACTGGAAAAAATTGACGAAGATCCGGTATATACTTTTGCACCGCTTTCATATGAAAAAGGTGCATTCCAGGCATATGTTCCTATTATGCATGGCTGTAATAACTTCTGTACTTACTGTATCGTACCCTATGTACGCGGCCGTGAAATCAGCCGTAATCCTAAAGATATCATTACTGAGCTTGATCAGCTGAACCTGCGCAAAGTCCGCGAAATTACCCTCCTGGGGCAGAACGTAAACAGCTATCACTGGGAGTTTGAAGACGGTAGTGTTATGGACTTTCCCCAGCTGATGCAGATGATTGCAACACACCTTCGCGAGACCGGTTCTTCCATCGGTTGGGTACGGTTTATGTCAAGTCATCCGAAGGATATTTCACCGGCTCTTATCGATGTTATTGCAAAAGAGCGCGTTCTCTGCCGTCATATTCACCTGCCGGTTCAGCACGGTTCTACCAAAGTGCTTAAAGAAATGAACCGCCGCTATACCCGCGAAGATTATCTGGCAAAAGTTGCCATGATTCGTGAAAAACTTCCGGACGTATCTCTTACTACCGACATCATGCTGGGATTCCCCGGAGAAACGGAAGAAGACTTCCATGACTGTATGACCCTCCTTGAAGAAGTAAAATATGAAGCTGCCTTCATGTATTACTACAATCCCCGTGAAGGTACCAAAGCCTGTGAACTGCCGGATCAGATTCCGGTAGAAGTTAAAAAAGAACGGCTGCAGAAAGTAATTGACCTGCAGCTGGAAATAAACCGCCGCGAAATGGCAAAACGGGTAGGAACAACCGTAACAGCACTGGTTGAATGCGTATCACACAATAGTGAAGATGAAATGCTTGCCCGCACAGAGCAGGATGAGCATGTCGTATTCAAGGCTGATAAAAGTGTAATTGGCCAGTTTGTACAGGTTGAACTTCTTGAATTGACCGGAAATACCTTCCGCGGTACCATAAAATAAACGGTATAAAGAAAAAAAAGGAGAACATGATGCCCTGGAGATTAATCGGTTTTATTATTCTGATGGTTCTGATAGTAGTCTTTATAGGCTTTAATATCGAGAATGTGGCAACCGTTTCACTGATTTTCAAGACTTTTGAGAATATACCGGTTTTTGTCATCATATTCATTTCTCTTGCTATTGGCATGATTATAATGCTGCCTTTTACTTTCCGCAGAAAAGCTCCCAGGGAACCTCGTGCACCGCGGAATCCACGTGAAAAGCGGCAGCGGTCAAATAAAAGAAATAGAAATACTGCAGGCACTGAGGTTCTCAATGAAAATGGTGAACCGGCTCAATCATCAGGAGATTCGTTATAAGCTATGAAACGTGTGGTTTTGACTGTATTCTGCATATGTGCTGTTATCGGGGTACTCTCTGCGCAAAATGCTTTATTACCCAAAACAGTGAGCCAGCGTGTAGAAAATGCAGCTTCCACCGATGAAGCAATCTCAGTGTTACGCAGCGCATTAGCAGCGACACCGGCTCCTTCTGTAAAAGACAGAATGCAGCTTCTGTCCGTACTGGCAAGTCTTCTGGAGCAAACCGGACAGTATCAGGAAGCCCGTCACCAGTACAGTCTTGCTGCCAATGCCTCTGCTTCTGTAAATAATGCTGCCGGTCGGGGAGCAGTTGCATCTCCGGAATATCTGCTGGGTGCAGTTCGCTGTGCACTATCTACTGGTGACACTATCACTGCAGATTACGTATTGAGCACTGCTTTCTTTGATATTCAGAATACTGAAGTCATTGCCCAGGTAAAATTATATGCAGTATGGAGCTGGCTTTGTAAAATCGAAAGTGACAGTGAAATATCACAACCGGTTACCGCATTAAAAAGCTTCCTTCCGCTTGATTCAATGAAATCGGTACGTCCTTCTGTCCTGCTGACTTTGTGGTACATCACTGGCTCAAAAGAATATGCAGAAATTCTTCAAAAAGAGTATGCATCCAGCACCGAATGTGCCATTGTTCAGGGAAATGCGCAGGTTATGCCGAATACATTCTGGTATTTTCTTCCATCCCGTGCAAAAGAATCAGGTACTACAGTGCAGAGTACAGTACAGCAGGAAAAATCCGTTCCTGAATCAACTGAATCAACGGTTGTAGTACGATGGCAGCTTGGCTTTTACAAGCAGCGGGAAAATGCACAGGATCTGGTAAACCGGGTGCAGAAAGCTGGATTTTCAGCGCAGATAAACGAAGAGAAACGCCCTAGTGGCACAATCTATTTTTCAGTCACCGTAAACGAAAATAAAGACGGTACCATGGGGCAAAATCTGAAGGATGCCGGATTTGAATGTTATCCGGTATACTGATTTATAATACTTTCCGTTCAAGACGGATTGTTTCACCTTTCTGACTGATGCCGTTCATGGTGATGGATACTGCCTGAAGTGTCAGTTCTTCAGTTTCACTATTACCGTCATCAGCAGCTGCAATCCGGTAATATCCGTTAAAGCGGGGATTTACTGCTGCCTTTGCCGGACGGAATTCAATAATCTGTTCATTTTGAATCGTGTTCAACACAAACACCCCGCCAGATACTACCCCTGAATGTTCTGCTGACCAGGTATTACCGGAGATGGTAAGAACCGTATTGTCATGAGTTGTCCATTTTTGAACGGTGGTCTGCAATTGTTGCTGCAACTCGCTGTTTCCAATGGCTTTAACTTCTGTTTCTTTAAACGCAGGTTGTTTGCGGTAAATTCCGTCCCAAAGAGATTCCTCACTGATATCCATATAAACTTCATCAGTAATTTTTACCCTTATTTCATCGGTATCGGTCAAAGTTGTATCAAAACGCCGGTTTACTGCTGCTGTGGACGTATTTTTTGTGGTAATACTCATACCACTGCGACGCATCCAGTCAGAGTCCCATGAGTATACTTCCTGAGTACCCTCTGTAAGGCAGATAATTTCCTTTTTTTCCGTATCAAAGTACAGATACCGCATTTCGTTGGATTTATTTACGGTTTTGTACCACAGTCCATGAAGGAATGTACTGAACGTTTCTGTTTTTCCATCAAGAATTCGTGACAGTTCCTGTCTGTTAACCGTTTTGTTTGCAATGAGTTTTTCTGATTCCTGCTGATACTGACGGCTGCGTTTGTTGAACGAATAGGTTATCTGCAACTGGTCAAGAAGACTTCCATTGGCAGAAGTAAAGGGTCGGTTTTCTATGATGGTAAAGCTTTCTCCTGCAGTCTGTCCCATGGCGTATGCATCGGTTCTGGTGGATTCTTCAATGGATATGGTACCCTCAGATTTTAAGTCTGCTATTTTTGTCCATGAGGCGCGTCCGAAATGAAAATCACTTTGATAAATCTGCAGTACCGTATTGTTATCCTGGGTAAAACCGGTATATACAAGAGCGTTTTTATGTTCACCAATAACATCCGTTGCAGAAACTGACAGGGTATTAATCTGCTGAATTTCAGTTTCTATCTGTAATGACTGTTCATATTCCTGTGTGTTGTTGTTGTAAATTGCGACCAGCAGAATAATATGAGGATTTCCTGAACGGCGAACTGCACAGACCTGATCATCAATTTCATCAGTTGCCTGGCTGGCGCTGAATTTTACCGGATAGGTACGAAGTAACGTGTCACCAGCCTGTAGAGGAATATATGGGATAAGAGATGTCTGCTCAAATGATGCTGTTTCTTCCACTGATTCGACAACAGAAGCCTGTTGGGTAATAGGAGTAACAATTTTTGAGTAATGTATTTCTTCTTCCTGTTCAGGAAAAAATCGTTCCCGGAAAAAGAGTGCAGCGATAACACCTGCTGCTATCAGGAACAGGATAATGGTCAGTTTCTTCATAGATAGTAGTAGTGTATCAAATAGTGACTGCTTTGGCAAAACGCAGTTGAATAAACAGAGTTTACAGTACCGTTCCTGAACGTAATTTTTAACTTTTTTATTGACGATGTGTGGAGCAAGTTAGTATTTTAACTGCATGAGTGATACTGAGAAAAAAGCACAGACTGAAGAACCAGTAACCAATGAGCAGACCTCTACAGAAGAAGGTACCCAGACTGGAACACAGGCTGAAGCTTCTACTGAAACTGCTACTGATGTAAAGGAGCCTACTGCAGAAGACCGTATTGCAGAGCTTGAAAAAACAAACGCTGAGCTGAAAGATCAGCTTTTAAGAAAAACCGCTGATTTTGACAATTATCGTAAGCGTATGATGCGCGAAAAACAGGAAGCATATGACTATGCAAATACAAACCTGTTGACCGATCTTATTGCTACGCTTGATGACTTTGACCGTGCGCTTGCAGCCGGTCAGGAAGTTGATGGTAAAACTCCGGATCTGAAACCTGTTGTTGACGGTATCAAAATGATCAACAAACAGCTGCGTGGACTGCTTGAAGCAAAATATAACCTGTCCACCTACGGCGAAAACGGCGATGCATTCAATCCTGACATTCATGAGGCGATTGCCACTGCCAATGCTCCTGTAGCAGATCCAACCTGTGCAGAAGTATACCTGAAAGGATATAAACTGAAGGACCGTGTTATCCGTCCTGCAAAAGTAATGGTTCACATGCCTGATGGCAGCGTGAAGTCAGAAGAAAAGGCTGAGGAAGCCGCAAACTAACAGACATACCGGTAAAAAACCGGATACATAGGAGATACAAAGATGGGAAAGATTATTGGTATTGACTTAGGAACCACAAACTCATGTGTTGCCGTTATGGAAGGCGGCGAAGCAGTAGTAATCCAGAACTCTGAAGGCGGACGTACTACTCCTTCAATCGTTGGTTTCACTGCTAAAGGTGAACGCATTGTAGGTCAGCCTGCCAAAAACCAGATGGTTACTAACCCAGCAAACACTGTTTACTCAATCAAACGTTTTATCGGCCACAGATTCAACGAACTGACCGGTGAAGCTAAAATGGTACCATACACCGTAAAAGACCACGGTGAAGACGTTCGTATCGACATTGAAGGCAAAGAATATTCTCCACAGGAAATTTCAGCATTCATCCTGCAGAAAATGAAGAAAACTGCAGAAGACTACCTGGGTGAAGCAGTTACCGAAGCAGTTATTACTGTTCCTGCTTACTTCAACGATGCTCAGCGTCAGGCAACAAAAGACGCCGGTAAAATTGCCGGTCTTGAAGTAAAACGTATTATCAATGAACCTACCGCAGCATCTCTTGCATATGGTTTCAACAAAGATCAGCAGAATGACAGAATCATCGCTGTATACGACCTTGGTGGTGGTACCTTCGATATTTCTATTCTGGAACTGGGTGATGGTGTATTCGAAGTAAAATCAACTAACGGTGATACCCACCTTGGTGGTGACGACTTTGACCGCCAGATCATCAACTGGCTGATTTCCGAATTCAAAACTGACACCGGTATTGACCTGTCTCAGGACCGCATGGCTCTGCAGCGTCTCCGCGAAGCAGCTGAAAAAGCAAAGATTGACCTTTCTGCTCAGTCTTCTACTGAAATCAACCTGCCATTCATCACCGCTGATGCAACCGGTCCTAAACACCTGCAGAAATCACTGTCTCGTGCAAAATTCGAACAGATGACTGAAGACCTTTTGGAACGCACCAAAGAACCATGCCGCAAAGCAATTGCAGATGCTGGTATTACCGTAGACCAGATTGACGAAGTTCTGCTGGTTGGTGGTTCTACCCGTATGCCGAAAGTAATGCAGACCGTAAAAGAAATCTTCGGTAAAGAAGGTTCAAAAGGCGTTAACCCTGACGAAGCTGTAGCCGTTGGTGCTGCAATCCAGGGTGGTATTCTTGGCGGTGACGTTAAAGACGTTCTGCTGCTTGATGTTACTCCACTGTCACTGGGTATTGAAACCATGGGTGGTGTATTCACCAAACTGATTGAACGCAATACTACCATTCCTACCAAGAAGAGTCAGATTTTCTCAACCGCTGCTGATGGTCAGACCGCAGTAAGCATCCACGTACTGCAGGGTGAACGCGGTATGGCTTCTCAGAACCGTACTCTTGGACGTTTTGACCTGGTTGGTATTCCAGCTGCTCCACGTGGTGTTCCACAGATTGAAGTTACCTTCGATATCGATGCCAACGGTATCGTTCATGTATCTGCAAAAGATTTGGGAACCGGTAAGGAACAGTCAGTACGCATTGAATCTTCAAGCGGCCTGAGTGATTCAGAAATTGAACGCATGGTTAAAGAAGCAGAAGCTAATGCAGACGCTGACAAGAAAGAGCGTGAAAAGGTAGAAACCCGCAATAACGCTGAATCTCTGGTATACCAGACCGAAAAGACCATGAAAGACATGGGTGACAAGATTTCTGCAGCTGATAAACAGGCCATTGATGATGCTGTTGCAGCTCTGAAACAGGCTCTGACCACCGATAACGTTGAAGATATTAAAGCTAAAACCGAAGCTTTGACTCAGGCTTCTTACAAAGTAGCTGAGGAAATGTATAAACAGCAGGGGGCTGCTGGTGCTGGTCCTGACATGGGCGGAGCTGCTGGTGCTGATACTGGAAACGGTGCTGCCGGTGCAAGCGGATTTGATAAAGGATCTGCAGAAGACGTAGACTACGAAGTAGTTGACGACGATAAATAATAACTGCCGTCCGGCATACGTTATAACAAAAGGGATTTCTGAACGAGGTTATCAGGATCACTGAGCTTGTCGAAGTGATACCGTAATTTCACAGAAATCCCTTATCTTGTATCTAAGGGATAACAATGGCTAAACGTGATTACTACGAAGTTCTTGGTGTTGCCAAGACTGCCACAAAAGACGAAATAAAAAAAGCATACCGCAAACTGGCTATCCAATACCATCCGGATAAAAACCCCGGTGATAAGACAGCTGAAGAAAAGTTCAAAGAGGCAACCGAAGCTTACGAAGTTCTTTCCGATGAGAACAAAAAGAAACTGTATGATCAATATGGTTTTGCAGGTCTCGAAGGAATGGGCGGCGGTGGAGGCCAGGGCGGCTTCTATGGTTCCAATGCCTTTCATGACTTTTCAGACATCTTTGGTGATTTCGGTGATGTATTTGAAGGATTTTTTGGTGGAGGAAGTCGTGGAGGCTCCCGGAAAAGTAATCAGGGACAGAGCCTTCGCTATGACCTGGAGATTTCCTTCAAAGATGCCGTATATGGTGTTCAGACAGAAGTAGCATTCCAGCATGATGAAGTATGTGAAAGCTGTGGTGGTACTGGTGGTGAAAAAGGTGCCAGTAAGAAAACCTGTCCAACCTGTAATGGTGCCGGCCAGGTTCGCCGTAGTGCAGGTTTCTTCAGTGTAGCCCAACCTTGTCCAACCTGTCAGGGCAGCGGTACAGTAATCGACAATCCTTGTAAAGCCTGCCGTGGTACTGGTGTACAGTCAAAACGGCGCAAGGTTAAAGTTACCATCCCAGCCGGTGTTGATGATGGAAAACGTATTACTATCCCACGTCAGGGTGATGCCGGCCGTAATGGTGGACCTGCAGGAGATTTGGTAATCGTACTGCATGTTGGTGCCCACAAATATTTTGAGCGCAGTGGAAGCGACTTGTACTGTGCAGCACCTATTTCTATTACCCAGGCAACCTTAGGAGCAGAAATATTCATTACTTCTCTCGATGACCGCAAGTTAAAGGTTAAGATTCCGGCAGGTACGCAGCATGGAAAGCTGTTACGCATTCCAGGTGAGGGTGTTCCTGCTACTGCAACAAGCAGAAAAGGTGATTTGTTTGTAAAAGTAATGGTTCAGATTCCTACACGGTTAAGTTCAAAGGGCAAGAAGCTGATGGAAGAACTGGCAGAAACCGAAGGAGATAACGATTCTCCAAAACTTACACCGCTGGAAAATCTGCGCTGAATACATGCGGGTATAATTTTATAAGGGTTATCGTTGATAACCCTTTTTTTATGTCCATCCAATACCGATACTGATAGGAGTATGGTATAATCTCATATCAAAAATCGGATAAGGAACTAAAATGTATAAACAGCGCAGAAGAGCAGCATTCTATTTGCTCAACTTTCTAGCCGGTATAATTTTTGTTGTACTGACGTTGCTTCTCATCCCTACTGACAATTTCCGCATTATTGCAATTGTTACCGGAATTATGTTTTCAATAACTATGTATGTGTGTACGACAATCTATGGCCGTATCAGTCGCCGTATGGAAGACCGCACCATGCATACCCATGAAACCGGTATTATCAATACGTTTCTTGATGATCTTCGATTCTCCTATACAGAAGATGAGTTTATCCAGGTAGTACAGAAGGATCTTGAAGATTTGGCAGATGCTTCGGTTTTGTATGTTGATCGTGAAACAAACTACATTATGTACAATTCTTCGACACGTATTACTTCATCCGTTGATACTGCAACCAAACTGGAACAGAACTTCCCTAAAACCTGGGCAGAAGGTGTATTTTTCCTTGATGAAGAATTAGGTGTTATTTCGAATCCGCGGGATGCCCGGGGATTCTTCCTGGTAAGTGGAACAAAACATCTGTATGTATTCTGCCGTATTGCCCATGAAATTGATGATTTGATGTATTCCCGTCTGCTGGAGGAATTCAAACGGTATGAGAAACGTTCTGTTGTCATCAGTGAATTGACAGAAATATCATCACTTTCAGCTGAATGGGATCAGCTTGCTGCTACCCAACGTTCCTTCCTCCCTCAGAAAATGCCTGAGGTAAAAGGATTGGATATTGCTGCGTATTTCAGACCTCTGGTAAACGTTTCCGGTGACTACTATAACGTTCTGCCTATCGATGAGCATAAAACAATGATTATGCTCGGTGACGTTTCCGGAAAAGGGCTTTCTGCTGCGTTGGTTATGGGTTTGGTAATGAATACCGTAAAAATCATTGAAAACAAAGAGGATCTGGAAGGTGTCGTAAAGGCAGTTGACCGTGCAATCAAGGGTATGCATCTGCAGGATAAATATACTGTACTGTTCATCGGTATTGTTGATACAGAACATATGACTATCCGGTATGTAAATGCTTCAATGTCTGATCCTATTGTTGTAACCCGTTCTCCTGATGGGTATCGTATTAAGCCGCTGACGTCGAATAACTCTGTTGTAGGTATTATCGATATGGAGGACATTAAAGTCAGTGAACGGCGTTTGTTCCGTGATGACCTTATTCTGATGGCCTCCGATGGTGTTTCTGAAGTTATGGACGAAAATGGTGTCGAGTTAGGAGATACCCAGCTGTACGTAAACACCATAAAAAACAGTGCGTATAAATCTGCACGTCATCTCATCAATGATATTGTTGATCTTGTTATGTCGTATAATGGTGATAAAAAATTACGTGATGATGTTACAATTCTCGCGGTAAAGGTTGAGGGCTAAAAGATGGTTTATATAATTCTTAACATTGTTCTGGCAGCTCTGCTTATCACGTATTCATCGTTGGCAGATATCAATGCTGCTGACACACAGTCACGTTCTATTATTAACTTTGCACTTGTTCTTGCAGTAACAACATTGCTGAATGCGTTATGTATCATTCTGTGTTATTGGGGAAATGCGCAGATTATCAACCTGTTTGGTAAATTAGAATATTTTATGATTGGTATCGTTGGAATACAGTATGGCACATTACTAATGCGCTATCCTGCATTCAAACGTAATATCCCACTTACCGTCTTTGAATGGCTGTTGATTGCTGTCGCAGCCTGGATGTCTTTCTCGCTTTTTGATTCAGTAAGCTACAGTTTAACTGAAGGAATGATTGTTACCTCATCGCCGTTCTCAGTATTTTCAAATCTGGATTGGCATCAGGTATTTATGCTGGCATTCCATGTAATTGTTCCCTTCCTAGGTGGTATCTCTCTCCTTTTGCGTCTTGAGGTTACCAAGGACCGTATGCAGAAACAGAATATGATACTACTGGTTGGTCTGACTGTAATAGGTTGGGGTGTATATTATCTGATGTTCACAATAGCAGTTCGTTATGTACCGACGTATACCATGCTCTTCCCCTTGCTTCCTACGGCTTTGGCGTACGTTTCTTTCCGTATTGCCAACCGTCAGGTAAACCTTGAATTCCGTACTGTTTTACGCCGTGTCGGCAGCTTTGTTTTAAGTTATGTAGTTTCTGGTATTATCATTGGCCTTGTAGTTGTATTACTGCAGCGATACCGGTACAGCAACTATATCCTGTATGTAGTTCTTATTTCAGTGGTAACTGTTGTGGTATTCATTGCAGGTTATGCCGTAGACCGACGTTTACATCGTACAAGAGATATCAATCAGGAACGGTTCTATGAGGTCGATCTGGAAAATGCTCTTTCTGCAATCGATTATGATGCAGAAGACCTTGATCTTACTCAGACGGTAGTTTCAATTCTCAGAAAATACATAAAATGTCACAGTATTGAATTAATGCTGGAAAATACCAGTGAGGAAGCTCTTGAAACGTTTTATACAACCGGTGGAAAAAATCATCGCATTCCATTGTCTTCAAAGATTCTTGATGCTGCAATGAATGAAAACCGTACCGTTATTTTCCGTGACCATGTAGAAAACCACTATCGCTTGCCCTCAGTTAAGAACGAGCTGCTTGAACTGTTCCATGATACAAACAGTGAAATTATCATTCTGCTTCAGGAAGGCCGCCATGTATTTGGTGCTATTCTCCTTGGAGAGCATGTTCGCGGTAAAACCTATGATGATTATGATTTCAATGTATTTACCCGTTTATATTCATATTTCTTCGTTATTGGATACTACCTGCGAAATAAGCAGAATGAAGAAGTTGTTGGTACCATTAACCGGGAAATTTCCATGTCTGGTCAGGTTATTCAGTCAATTCAGGAAAACCTTGATTTCATCAATAATCCAAAAGCAGACGTGGGATATCTGTCTGTAGCAGCTCATAACCTGGGTGGTGAATATTACGATTTCATCCGACTGACTGATACAAAGCACATCATTGTTCTTGGTGATATTAGTGGTAAGGGTATTAACGCTTCAATGTCGACTGTCATTTTGAAATCTGTTGTACGTACCTACCTGGCTGAAACCAAAGATTTTAAACAGTTAGTACTTAAAGCAAACAGCTTTATCCGCAATAATCTGCCAAAAGGAACTTTCTTTGCCGGTATTTTTGCACTGGTTGATTTTGAAGAGAATGCCATGTACTACATAAACTGTGGTATTCCGGCATTTTTTATGTATAATCCACAGTACAATAACATTATCGAAATTCAAGGTGAAGGCCGTGTTCTGGGATTCATCCGTCAGATTCGAAAGCTGATAAAAGTAAAGAAGATTGATTTGGTTTCAGGTAACGTCCTTCTGGCAACAACGGACGGACTTCTTGATGGAGTTTCGATTCGTGGTGAAGCTTTTGGACGGGAACGTGTACAGCGCTCATTGATGACAAACATGGGGTACTCTGCAAACAAAATCTGTGAATTCCTTTATCAGGACTTGTTGGAGTATACCTCTCAGAAACAGGATGATGATGTCAGTATTATTGTAATGAAGTATCTTGGATAAGTACTTCTGAATAGAAATAAATAAGGAAAAAAAATGGATAGTTTGACCATGACCGAAAAACGTGGAACAAATTATATTTTATATGAGCCACGTGGAGTAATTAACTCATATACCTTCTCAGAATTCCGGGGAAAAGTATATGATCATATTACAAGTGAAAATGTTGTTATTGACCTTGCTGACGTAACTGGAATTGATTCTTCAGGTATTGGTGTACTTATGGGTGCATTTAATGATGGAGAAGAATACGGACACACTTTATATCTGATGCGTCCCAGTGGTGCAGTGTATGCAGCACTGAATGCAACCGGCTTTACTGATGTATTCCGCATTATTCATTCAGTTACTGAGGTTTTATGATGAAACAGATAGTTACCGTTGTATGCGCTTTGCTGGTTATGAGCACCGTTTTTTCGTGTCATAAAAAAGAAGTTGAGGCAGAACCTTTACCACCTGAAGAAGTTCAGTTGAATACCGCTGTTTCGCTGTTTACGGCCATTCCACATCCAGTAGAATATGTCGAAGAGATAGCAGCAATTCTTAATCACATTGAAGAAGAGAAAACACTCTTTATTACGGATATTCTGAAGGTAATAGAGAGCGATACTGATAATCTGCTTCTCTTGATTGATAAACGGAATACGGTCGGCGAAGATTTTATACCGGCTGATCTTGTTACTCTGGTAAAAAATAATTCATATCCGATAAGCAAAAACAACTTGAGTTTACGTGAACCGGTAGAAAAAGCTCTTACAGTGATGGCCGAAGGAGCTAAAAAAGACGGTATTTCGTTACTGGTTAGTTCGACTTACCGGAGTTATGATTATCAGACCATGTTATTCAATAACTATGTTGCAAGGGATGGTCTTGAAGAAGCAGAACGATATTCTGCACGCCCTGGGACTAGCCAGCATCAGCTTGGTGTAGCAATCGATTTTGGCAATATTGACGAAAGCTATGCAGAAACAAAGCCAGGTAAATGGTTGGCTGCTCATGCAGAAGAATACGGCTTCAGTTTGAGTTTTCCTCAAGGATACGAACCTATTACAGGATACATGTGGGAATGCTGGCATTTCCGCTATATCGGTGACCAGGCTGTAGCATTCCAGAATAACTGGTTTAACGATATTCAGCAGTATATGATCGAATTTGTAGATTGCTGGCGGAAAGCTGGTGCAGAAATGTCATCTGGTACTGCAAGTCTCTGAAAACCCAATAGGGCTTTCAGAGAAATTGTAACCTGCAGTTAGTCTTTCTGGTATTTCCGTCTCAGCTTGGTAATTTTGCGTGCACAGTGAATAAGGATCCACATATAGAGGACAAACAGTACTGTGTACACGCTCAGGAGAACAATGCGGCCGGTACCGGTGAATGAATTCCGGAATCCTGGGATAACACAGGTAAGAAAGATGACAATGATGGGTGCCAGACGGGTGGTCACTACTTTTGACAGCATTGCAAGGCGTGATTCGTTGTCAGAAAACAGTTCGGCTTCTTTTTCGTTTTTTGCAGCAGCAGCCGGTTTACGGTAATATTTGAACCGGTTGTATTCATCAAAGTATTCCCAGCCGTAATCTTTCAGCATCTGTTCATATTCAGGTGCGATGGGGTTGGGGTCATATTCCAGACGGTAAATAACGTCTTCCGGTTCACATTTTTCAAAGGTGAATACGCAGAACCGTACTTTCTTCAGTTTTAATCCCTGTTTGTGCATTTCCCGCAGCCACAGCTCTTCTTCTTCATAATCAGTTACGGTGAACCATTTGAATTTTGTTACAGTGTCTTTCATGTTATTTATCTCCTTTACTGTTTCTGTATAACCGTTCAATTCTTTTAATTTCTGTGGCAAGAACTTCATGCCCCAGCTCTGTAATGACATACAGCCGCCGTTTTTCTTCTTCAGAATGAAAACGGATCAGACCGTCGGCCCCCATTTTCGTTAAGGTTCCGTACATGGTTCCTGCACTGATGGTAACTTCTCCTTCAGTCATCTGGGCCACCTGTTGTCCAATCCCATAACCGTGATTGGGCTGCTGCAGGCAGTACAGAATGTAAAACCCTGTTTCTGTCATCGGCACATATATTCGTTTTGTCTTATCGTCCATTAATATCTCCGAAGTTCGATATATCATGTTGCTAGCTATTGAGATGCGATGTATCGAAGTACGATATAAATATATATCGGAGCTCGATGTATGTCAAGTAGTATTTTCAGAAATAATCTGATATTATTCACGATGGAGATAACAAAATGAAAACATTCGTAAACGAACAGACTGTTATGCAGTTCTACATTAATCAGCTTGATGCTGATGCCATTAGCTTTTTGAAAGGTAAAGATGCCAAAAAGGCAAAAATCAGGGATCTGGTAGAAAAACTCATGGCAGCCGAAACCATGAACGGTAAAATTACCATTGCCTGTGACCTTTGGAAGGCCCTTTTTGATGCTTCTCTTTCCTTCATTGATCCTAATAAGCACGGGTATGACCGCATCTTCAACTACTTTGATTCTTACGTTGAATTTGAAGAACTGATTTTCGCTTCAGATTCCTTTTACCGCGATCACACCCTCCATTGCATCTGGGTTTATTTCCTGGGTGAGTACATCAAGAAGAACGAAAGCTTCAGCCGCCTGTTCCTTGATATGAAACAGACAGAGATGATTGTAGAGGGCTTGTACGAGATTGTCTATGAAAC
Source organism: Treponemataceae bacterium (assembly GCA_045597345.1). GTDB lineage: Bacteria > Spirochaetota > Spirochaetia > Treponematales > Treponemataceae > Treponema_I. Next base: position 16,901 of record JAZLJW010000123.1, on the reverse strand, counting down.
TGAATCGCTCAGCAAAAAGTCAAAGCAGATGCTGGAGAATATCAAGAGAGTAATCGAAGCGCAGAATAAGCTGGAAGATGCTGTATTCTGTGTTTCTGCCATTACCCATGACCTGGGATACCCGCTGAAGAAGATTGAGAAAATCAACAAGAGTATCAAGAAAGTGCTGCCGTATTTTGCCGTAAACAATTTTGATGATTTTTCTTTTGGATTCGATAATATCCAGCAGGAATTCATATCGAACTTTATTGACCTGCTTTCCCGCAGTTTTAACTGTAATCTGTACAATGACCTGTACCTTGATGAAGGCGATATTATCCTGAAAGTGTTTGAGAAGTGCTTTACCATGGATAAACAGTCTATCGTTGGAATTAACTCTGATGCAGTAAAGGAACTGTCTAAGGAAGAACGGGAAGCAATGGCCAAGGCAATGGAACTGCAGGCCTTTTTCAATCCTGATAACGGATTCCGGAACTCTATGCTGAAGGACTTTGAAGACTACCAGCATGGCATTATGAGTGCTTTTGTTCTGGCTAAAAATATCGAAGTCTTTGGAGCAATCCATTACAACCGGGATTCTAAGATTGATCTTTCGGAGAATGCACGGACTCCTGCAGAGGTATTGCTTTCAATTACTGAAATTCTGAAGTCAGTTTCAGTGCATACGTGCGAAGACTATACGATTTCTGAAATTGAAAGCGTGAACTTCCTGACTTTTGTTGATGAACTGGAAGAATTCTCCCGTATTTCACGTGCCAGTCAGAACCGTGAATATGTTAAGGAATTCTGTGAATCCTACTTTGATATGGACGAAGAGGGCTGGCTGAACATTACCTTTGAATTCCATAACGATAACCTGGATAATCTGGATCCGGAGCGGGCTTTCAAGGGACGCTGCAAGCGTTTCCTGAGTCTGTTTGATGTTACCCATCTGTCATCAAACCTGAAACTCCGCGTTTCCTGCGTTGGAAAACTGGCCACTGACCAGAACACCTATGTACTGGAGCTGGCTAACCACCACGCCGATATTCTGGTAAACGGCGAATCCCAGAACATTCCGAAATACCTGAAATCAAACCAGTACTACACCAAGGAAGAATACGCTGAAATCTAAGCTGCGAGCGAACAGTTCTGGTAAATACAAAGGCTCCCGTATCGGATGATACGGGAGCCTTTGTTGTTTAGTTGTAAGCGGATCCTTCGACAGGCTCAGGAATCCTGGATTATTATTTAACTACGATGTTAACCAGTTTGTTTGGTACAACGATTACTTTGGCAGGTTCTTTGCCGTCAAGGAACCGTTTTGCACCGTCGGTAGCCAGTGCCATTTTTTCAACTTCTGCTTTGTCAGCACCAATGGCAGCTTCAAACTTATCGCGTACTTTACCGTTAATCTGTACAACGATGGTACAGGTGTTGTCTACGGTCAGGGCTTCATCAAAGGTTGGCCACTGTTCATAGCTGATTGATTCAGTGTTGCCCAGTTTTTCCCACAGTTCTTCACCAAGGTGAGGAGCGTAGGGCGAAATCAGCTTAACAAAGTCTGACCACATGGCTTTTGGTACTTCGTTCAGTTTTGATGCTTCGTTAATGAAGATCATCATCTGGCTGATGGCAGTATTGAATGCCAGGTTGGCAGTATCTTCGGTAACCTTCTTGATGGTTTTGTGCAGCAGTTTTGTCATGTCAGCACTTGGAGCTGCATCAGTCATTGGTTTTTCACCAACAGCCCATACTTTTTCCAGGAAGCGGCTTACACCGATCATACCCTGAGTATTCCATGGCTTTGAAACTTCCAGTGGTCCCATGAACATTTCGTATACACGAACACTGTCGGCACCGTAATCACGGATTACATCATCAGGGTTGATAACGTTTTTCAGTGATTTGGACATCTTGGCAATTACCTGTTCCAGTTTTTCACCGGTGGCAATTTCATAGTATCCGCCGTCTTTTTCTTCAACTTCATCAGTTGGAACAAGGGTCTTGTTCTTGCGCTGATAAGCAAAAGAAGTGATAAGACCCTGGTTAACCAGGCGCTGGAATGGTTCTGCAGTATTTACGATACCGGCATCAAACAGTGCCTTGTGCCAGAACCGTGAGTACAGCAGGTGCAGAACAGCGTGCTCAGCACCACCAACGTACAGGTCTACCGGCATCCAGTAGTCCATGGCTTCTTTTGAAGCAAAGGCAGTCTTGTTCTGAGGATCCAGATAACGCAGGTAGTACCAGCATGATCCACCCCACTGAGGCATGGTGTTGGTTTCGCGTTTTGCTGGTTTTCCGCATTTTGGACACTTACAGTTTACCCAGCTGTCAATGCCGGCCAGTGGAGATTCTCCGGTACCGGTTGGCTGATAGCTTTTTACTTGTGGCAGTTCCAGAGGCAGTTCTTCTTCTGGTACAGGAACGGTTCCACAGTCTGGACAGTGGATTAACGGAATCGGTTCACCCCAGTATCTCTGGCGGCTGTAGATCCAGTCACGGAGTTTATAGTTTACGGTTGCACGTCCGATTTTGCGTTCAGTAAGGAACTCAATCATCTTGGCAATGGCGTCTTTCTTGTTCAGACCATCAACAAAGCCAGAGTTAACGTGGATACCATCCTGAGTCCATGCCTGTTCCTGTACATCAACTTCTGATTTCAGAACTTCAATAATGGGCAGGTTGAACTTTTTGGCAAATTCCCAGTCGCGGTCATCGTGAGCAGGAACAGCCATAATGGCACCGGTACCGTAGCTGATGAGAACGTAGTCTGCAACCCAGATAGGAATAAGGGTGCCGTTAACCGGGTTAATGGCGTAACTTCCGCTGAATACACCGGTTTTGTCCTTGTTCAGGTCAGTACGCTGCAGGTCAGATTTTTTTGCAGCTTCTTCAACGTAGGCAGCTACGGCAGCTTTCTGGTCTACAGTAGTCAGTTTGTCAAGCAGCGGATGTTCCGGGCTTACTACCATGTAGGTTGCACCGAACAGGGTATCACAGCGGGTGGTGTATACGGTCAGCTTGTTACCGGTTCCTTTTCCGTCTGCATCAGCTACTTCAAAGTCAACTTCGGCACCTTCTGAGCGTCCGATCCAGTTTTTCTGCATCAGTTTTACGCTTTCCGGCCAGTCAAGACCATCAAGACCTTTCAACAGGTCATCTGCGTAATCGGTAATCTTCAGAATCCACTGGCGGATGGTTTTATGGGTAACAATGGAACCACAGCGTTCACATTTACCTTCTTTTACTTCTTCGTTGGCAAGACCGGTCATACATGAAGGACACCAGTTGATTGGTGTTTCTGCTTCGTAGGCCAGACCTTTCTTGTACAGCTGCAGGAAAATCCACTGAGTCCATTTGTAGTACTCAGGTTCGCAGGTAGAAACGCAGCGGTCCCAGTCATATGAGAATCCCAGAGATTTAATCTGGCGGGTAAAGTTTTCAATGTTTTTGTTGGTGGTAATTGCCGGATGGGTACCGGTTTTGATTGCGTAGTTCTCAGCAGGCAGACCGAAAGCGTCAAATCCCATTGGATGCAGTACGTTATATCCATTCATACGTAGGTAGCGGCAGTAGATATCAGTTGCGGTGTAACCTTCTGGGTGTCCTACATGGAGCCCGGCTCCTGATGGGTAGGGGAACATGTCCAGAACGTAGCGGCGGTGTGCTTTGTCAAATTTTGGATCTTCTGTTACTTTGAACGTTTTGTTTTTTTCCCAGTAAGCCTGCCACTTAGGCTCAATGGTGTCAAAAGGGTATTTAGCCATAATGCTACCTCGTAAAAATATATGAATGTCCCTCTATTTTAGCGATTTCCGGCAGCATTGTGAATACGGGTTGCATATTTATGCAAACGGGTATTTAGCGCCGTGGGGCAGACAACCTTGTTCATCAGGATTGAATAATTTCAATTCAGGGATTACGGATTGAATGAGAGAGAAATGCTTGTCGTCAGTCCATACCGGGATATCATTTTGTATGGCAAGACAGGCTATCATCCCATCTTGAAAAGGAATTTTTATGCCGTTTTTTCGTAACGTAATGAACATACGGGCAAGATCAAGCCAATTGTTTTCTTCAAATACCAGATAATTGAATGAGAGAAGTGCGTTCTGTATTTCAGTATATTGTTTTTCTGATTGGGAACCTCGGAGTATCTCAGACTCTACAACGCCACATACTGCGACTTCATTCTTATGGAATATTTTGATCTGCATGGCAGATGGATGTTTCCAGAAATCAATGAGGATATTTGAATCTACAAGAATCATATGAGACTGTCCTCTCTGAAGGAAGCAATCTCTTCCGTACCCAATTCAATCTTTCCGGCAAGATTGAAAAAAGCTTCTTTTGGGGCACGTGGGGGAATAATGGATTTCTGCTGTCCGGAATCAGTATGATCCTGTAGATACCGGATAAAGGCAAGAATGGCGGTAAACTGATCAGATGAAAGACTGCGGATAGCTTCAATGACAGCCTCGAAGGATTGCGGACTGTGGTTTCTGTAATAGATGCAATTGGTGCTGTCAGGGATGGGAGATGCAGCTATTGAAACATCTAAGTCAGGAGTTAGGGTATCGTAGCTTATGTTTTTTGAACGTTGTTCAGGATCTTTTTTTGACAGAGCATCATCAATGAGAAAGGAATAGGAGACTTTATATAATGAGCAGAGCTGCTTAATGATACGGACAGGTGGGTCAACTTCTCCGTTTTCATATTTTACATACATCTGACGTGAAATATTCAGCAGCTGAGCAATCCCTGACTGTGAGTAATTATTATGTTCCCGTAATTTCCTGAGAGTTTCATGCATAAAACCAGTATATACTCAAAATGACCGGTTGTCAAAAAAAATAGACATGAAATGTAAAATATTTTTACTGGTGTTTTATATAGGGCTCGCACCACATGTAGAGCAGACCGCATATGGTCATGATATTGGTTCAGAAATTTTGAGCTTCAATCAGGATTGAAAGCCGGGAAACTGCACCTTGAAAGGCAAACAATCTGCATTCAAATAATAAAGTTGATTTCTGGCAGAAAAAAGAGAGCATTCGTTTACAGTGAGTCTTTGACGGTGTCCAGAAATTGGGTGTAGGCGGTGCGGGCGGTGGTGAGAATCTGATCTTTTATGGCCGAGTCGATTTGGAATGACGAGGGAACCGGAAGAAAAAGCTGATACACGTCAACGTTGAGGGCGGTGGCGATGGCGGCAAGAATCTTTTGCCCAGGCCAATGACGGCGGAGTTCAATACTTTTGATGGTTTCAGGAGAAACCTCGGCCATTTCTGCAAGAGTTTCCTGTGTAAGTTTTTTTGATTTTCTGAAGGTACGGATATTTTCTGCTAAACGGTTTTGAATCTCTTCCTCTGTCATGATATCTATTCTTTGTTGCTATTGCGAAAGAATACACTTAAAATGCTCACCTATTTTATAGAAGAGGTATTGTGAGTACCTATAAGGTGTAATAAAATTACCTAAAATGAGAAATAGGTAGAGTTATGACATCAAATAAAGATCTTCATACTGCGAATCAAGCTAAAAAAGATGAGTTCTTTACTCAGTTGGAAGATATTACAGTCGAGTTGGAACACTACAAAGAACACTTCAAAGGAAAGACTGTTTTATGTAATTGCGATGATCCACGGGTAAGTAATTTCTTTAAGTATTTTTCATACAAGTTTGAAGAGCTTGGACTGAAGAAACTGATTACTACCTGTTATAAAAATCAACAACCAGAGTTGTTCAGTACTTTTGAAAGCGAGAAAGCTGTTTCACTAGTGTATTGTGGAGAGAAAGATGGTGGACATATACCGACTGCGGAACAGTGTGTTATCAGGGAATTGAAAGGTGATGGGGACTTTAGAAGTGAAGAATGCATTGAATTATTGAGAGAATCAGATATCGTGGTTACAAATCCGCCTTTCAGCCTGTTCAGGGAATATATAGCTCAGCTAGTTGAATACAATAAGAAATTTGTAATTATCGGAAATATCAATGCAGTGACATGTAAAGAAGTTTTTAAATTGTTCAAAGAGAATCGAGTTTGGTTGGGAAAAACGATTCATAGTGGAGATCGGAAGTTTTGGGTACCCGAGGATTATCCTATGAATGCTGCAAACTGTGGTATTGATGAGAATGGAAAAAAGTTCATTCGGGTGAAGGGCGTTCGTTGGTTTACTAATTTAGAGTATAAGGATCGACGGGAAAATCTGGATTTATTCAAGGAATATTCAGTAAATGAGTTTCCGAAATATGATTCATACGACGCAATTAATGTCAATAAAACTGCTGAAATTCCTAAGGATTATCTAGGTGTGATGGGAGTTCCTATTACATTTCTTGATAAATACAACCCAGACCAATTTGAAATCCTTGGGATTGACAGATACATCGAGGATAATCCAAATCCTGGATACCGTTTCAAGATAAATGGAAAAGAAGTATACGCCCGTATCCTCATCCGACGGAAAAAGCAGGGGCTTGGGGGCGAAAACTGAATGATGTTCGGCCCCCAGGAGAATGGGGTGTGGAGCAGACTCCGAAGGGGGCTGCGACCAGGGGAAAGGCTTTTCCCCTCATTCTGAAGATTAGTACATTGGAGCATGCTATGGACGAAAGGAAAATGAAAATTCAGCTGACTAAGATTAAAATCCGGGAACTGGTAGACGGGTATCGGAATGATGCGGAAGACGGTGTGTACGGGTACCACGGACAGCTTGAAATCCGGCCCAAATATCAGCGTGAGTTCATTTATGATGACAAACAGCAGAAAGCAGTAATTGAAACGATTCATAAAGGTTTTCCGCTGAATGTTATGTATTGGGTTAAAACGGCGCCGGATCATTATGAACTTCTGGACGGTCAGCAGCGCACCATGAGTATCTGCTCTTTTTATCAGGGAAGTCTGTGGGTTATATGGAATGGAGACCTTGTTGGGTTTAACAATCTGACCGATGACCAGAAAAATCTGTTTTTAGACTATGAACTGACGGTATACGTGTGTGAAGGTAGTGAAAGTCAGAAACTGGAATGGTTTAAGACTATCAATATTGCGGGCGAAAAACTGACGGATCAGGAAATCAGGAATGCGGTATACAGTGGCCCGTGGGTAAGTGACCTGAAAAAGAAATTTTCTAAGACGAACTGTGTGGCGGTTCTTTTGGGAAAAGAGTATATGAATGGTTCCAGCATCCGTCAGGAATATCTTGAAACGGTGCTGGACTGGAGAAGTGACGGAAAAATTGAACAATATATGGCGCAGCACCAGCGTGATGCTAATGCTGACATGGAATGGATGTATTTTCAGACGGTTATTGCCTGGGTAAAGGCGTTGTTTATTACGTATCGCAGAGAAATGAAAGGGTTGCCGTGGGGAACCTGGTATAACAAGTATAAAGATGTGGTTGCTGATAATCCTGCATTTGGGCCTTCAAGATTGGAAGCGCGGATTGCAGAACTGATTGAAGACGATGATGTAACGAATCAGAAAGGGATTTATGCCTACTTGCTGACTGGCGAGGAAAAACACTTGAGTATCCGTGCTTTTGATAAACGGACTATTGCGCAGGTGTATCAGGAACAGGGCGGTAAGTGTGTGAAATGTGGTAAGGTTTTTGACCTTGCTGACATGGAAGCTGACCATATAACGCCTTGGAGTCAGGGTGGCAAAACACTGAAAGAAAACTGTCAGATGCTGTGCCGGCACTGCAACAGGATGAAAAGCGATAAGTGAAGGCTCTCTAAAACCGCTTCAGCTTGATGGCGTCTACCGGGCAGATTTCGTGACAGCAGAAGCAGTGCAGGCACTTACTCCGGTCAAGCATGGTTACCTGTGTGCCTTTCTGCGGATTTTTGTTGTCCACGCGTCCGTCCGGGGTTTCGGTGGCAGTGGTGCCGTCGGTATACCGGGCAAAGCGCAGAATATGGGGCGGGCAGATTTCAATGCAGCGGCCACAGGTAATGCACTTGGGGGAACCGAACCGGGGTGTCTTTACGAATACCAGCGTTGCCAGGTTATTGAGCCAGCCGGGTAGCATTTTCTGCAGGGTAACGCTGGCGGAACTTTCTTTGACAATCTTAAAGTTCGGGCAGCGGATGGCATCCAGGGTTTCTCCTGCATAGGTAATGTCATCAGGGGAAGTAAGCCATTTGCCACGGGAAAGGGCATCTTCCAGATTGGTAATCTGGTGCGGGTTATATCCCACTGCTGAGGCACAGGTCCAGTCCAGGGCAAGAATGTTGTCAGAGGCTGCCAGAAAGCCCAGGTGAACCGGATCTCCGTTACCGGGACCGCCGATACCTTCCATGCCGGTAATAGCATCCATAATGGCATACTGGGCATTGGCTGCCAGATTCAAATCTGTAAGATAGCGGGCAAAGTCTTCTTTTTTCTGAAAGCGGTAATGCTGCTGTGATTTTTTTAGCCCTACAATAAAGCCGAACAGGTTTTTCATGGCACCGGTATAGCTCATGAACTGGTGGGTTTTCAGTTTTGAAAGTGATACTACTACATCAGCCTGGGCAAAAGCATCGGCAAACTCAATGGTTTTGATGATGCTGCCTTCCGGAATATCAATTCTGGTGCCGCCGGAAAATTCAACCCATTCACCGCCGTTGGCAAGCACCTGGTCATACATGCCGGTGGCTTTTGCGGCGGTGGTTGGGTTTGCTGTTGCTGGGGACTCACCGACCATGACGCGGCTGGCACCGCGGGCAACAAAGGCCTTTACGGCGGCGCCTACCACAACGGGGTGCGTACAGACCGCAGCTTCCGGCTTTTTGGGTGCCAGAATATTCGGTTTTAAAAGTACGGTTTTGCCGGTTACGTCTGGTGGCGGAACCAGTTCCATCATGGTAGTTATGGCTGTGTAGACAGCATCAAAATCATATTCGCCGCATTTCTGCAGTGCAACAGTTGTAGTCATGGTCTCAGTATACCATGAACTCCTTATGGCTTTGCAATTGTTCCCAGCCGTTCGTTCAGTTTTTTCACGTGATCTTCTTTGTAGACGCTACGCATCCAGTTGAGAATCTGCAGCAGCTGCATCCGTGAAGGTTTCTGCTGGCGGGGATCATTGGTTATTTCCGGTACCAGTTCTTCCAGTATGGCCCAGCACTCCGGGTTTTCGTGAAGAACGTCCATGGTATCAAGAATGGAATACCGGTCCTGGGGAATAAACCAGTTGCTGACATCAATGGATGGATTGGGATCCACGTAGATGTAGTCCTTGCAGGGCTCGGAAACTTTTTCAAAGTTTGCCGTGTCGGTGCAGGATCCGGCGGCAGCAGTTACGGTCAGGTTTCCGGTCAGAGGTACGTTTTCAAAGGTGAATACCCGGCTGCCATTCTGTTGTGCATATGCTGCACCGTTAACGGTCAGGGCTACAGAGCTCTGGTTACTGAGTACGGTAATGGTCATGGTATCGCCACTCCGCTTGGCAAAGCGTTTTTCTGCAATGTGGACAAATGGTTCGTCAGACCAGGCTGCCTTGTAGTAATAGAATGCGTCTTTTCTGGTCTGCCGGTCCCAGGTTACCAGACCTTTGCAGTTCTTGCCTTTTACGCCGCCTTCATTACGGATGGCACTGCCAAAATCAAACATGTTCCAGATGAAGGTACCCCAGAGGAAATTCTGGGCTTCCATAATGGGGTATACCGTGCGGTGGAACAGGGTCTGGTATTCTTCAGTGTAGTCTTTGCGTTTGGGCGTTGCAGAATGCCAGGTAAGAGAACAGTCAACGCCGTATTCAGAAATTCCCAGGGGAACCGTGGGGTTTTCGGCGTGGAATTTTTCAAAGAACTGCTGATAATCGGGCATTTCACCGTAATACCAGCCGTAGTACAGGTTGTAGCCAACCATATCAGTTATCTTGTTCAGCGGACTGTCGTTCAGCACCTGGTTCAGGTTGGCACAGGCAGTAGGACGGCTGGGATCCAGTTCTTTTGCCAGTTCGTTGAGTACCGGCATTTTTTCGTACTGCTGGGAAGTTTCTCCCATCAGGGCAATTTCGTTCTGGATTCCCCAACAGAAGATGGATGGGTGGTGCCGGTTCTGATAAATCAGTTCTTTCAGCTGTTCCTTAGCATTTTCAAACACGCCATCGTTGTCATCAGGCAGCATCAATAAAGGAATTTCTGCCCATACCAGAAGTCCTGCCTTGTCGCACAGGTCGTACATTTCATCCGGATGCTGGTAGTGAGAAAGACGAACACCGTTGGCTCCGATTTCCTGAATCAGTTCCAGATCTTTCTGCAGATGTTCACTGGTGGTGCCGGGGCCCACGCCTTCGTAGTCCTGGTGTTTGGCAACGCCATTGATGCGCAGGTGTTCTCCGTTAAGGAACAGGCCTTTGTCAGCGGTAAGGGTGATGTCACGGAATCCGATGGAAAGAGTGGTCTGGTCGAGAATATGGTCACCGGAAGTGATGAGGACAGAAAGCTGGTAGAGGTACGGATCTTTCTTACCGTTCCACAGATGAGGATTATCAATTTCGATGTCGGCAGAGAGGCAGCCATCGGTATCGGCTTCTGATACGGGTACCTCAAATTCTGCCACCGTTTCATCGGCATCTCGTACAATCAGGATGACGCTTTCATCACCGTTGATTCCGGTAAGCCAAATGTCGGCTTCTATTTTTCCGTCACCGTAGGTGGTAACGTCAACGCCGCTGTTGCCGTAATGCAGCAGGTTCAAGTGAGACCCTTCTGCCACCAGAACGGAAACGGGACGATAGATACCGCCGTAGTTGGAAAAGTCACCACCCAAAGCGTTAATATCATCGTAGCGGAAGTTGTCTGCGGTAATGACAAGGTCGTTGCTGCCTTCTTTACAGAACCGGGTGGCATCAACGCGGAACCGGCTGTATCCGCCACGGTGGCTGCCGGCAAACTGTCCGTTGACAAATACCTGGGCTGCACCGAATACGGCATCACACTCAATGTATACGGCAGTGCCTGCAGTACGCTGCGGCAGGGTAAAGGTGGTGGCGTAGGGCACGTAGCCGGTTTTTGCCGGTTCGTCGCGATTCCATACGTCAGGAATTGCTACGGTTTCTGCTGCTGCCTGATCCAGTACCGGCAGTGTTTCCGGTGTTGGGGTAACGCTGTGGTCAATCAGGGAGTAGCGGGTAAAGGTTGTAAGGGGAATTCTGGTAATCATGGGTTATTCTCCAATATCGTAAGTGATGTAGTTCTCTCCGGCTTTCTGCGGAACGCTGCCGGTTGCAAAAAATGACTGCCAGTCGGCGATCATGCGGTCAGACAGGGCACGGTCTGCATCGGTCAACGGCCGCCAGCAGTAGTCAAGACTGCCGAAAACATACCACAACTCTGCAGAGTGGAATGCACCGGCCTCATCGCCAGGAAGCTGGCGCTTAAAGTAGTATACCTGAGCGCTGGCAGTAGTGGTACCGGCAGCGTGGGCGGCGTTGATTTTTTCTGCAAAGGCCATGTTGCCTACATGCATAGGGTTGGTGTCCGGTCCGGTGCTTTTTTCTGCCGTCAGGTCCTGGGCGTTGGAACCCAGATAGTAGTTGATGTTCAGATATTTTCCGGCATCAATCAGGTCGTTTACGTCACCGGTTAAAAGTTCGCCGTCAAGGGTGGGGACAAAGGGGAATCCTTTTCCGCTCTGGAACGAATGGCCGATAACCGGACCGCATACTTCAAGCAGTTTTTCGCTGGTGGCACTCATAAGGCAGGCACGTTTTTCTTCATTGGTGGCATCTTTGGGGCATCCCAGCAGTTCCAGTACTTCTTCTGCAACTTCAGAAGCTTCTGCTACGGTAGGATAGTGTGCCATAAGCGGGTTACGGTACCCACCGCCGCTCTGTACGATCATGTTCTTAAAAAGTCCGTCTGCTGCCGTACATACGCTTAGTACCTGCAGACTCATGGCGCCGGCTGACTGGCCGAATACGGTGATATTTCCGCTGTCACCGCCAAAGGCTGCAATATTTTCTTTTACCCAGCGGAAAGCTGCCAGCTGGTCCCACAGTCCGTAATTACCGCCACCGGCGTTTTCACCTTTTTCTGCCAGACAGGGGTGGCTTAAAAAGCCCCACAGACCAAGACGGTAGTTGATGGTTACAACGATAACGCCGCTTTTGGCAAGGTTTGTGGCAACAAAGGGCAGGTTACTGCCGGCACCGCCCAGAAAGGCTCCACCGTGTACATAGACTGCAACAGGCAGCTTTTTGCCGGCAGTGACAGCTTCATCCGGTGCCCAGATGTTCAGATACAGGCCATCTTCGCTGACAGGAGTGGTAAAGCGTGGGTCACTGTAGAACTCTTTGAAATAAAAGCCGGGTCGTTCCGGTGCCTGCATGCAGCGGGCTTTAAAAGTGGTGGCATCATAGGTTCCCTGCCAGGCTTCCGGTGCCTGTGGTTTTTTGAACCGCAGTTCTCCCACTGGTGGTTTAGCATAGGGGACGCCCCTGAAAATCTGGCAGCCGTCTTCCACGGTGCCACGAATTGCTCCAAACTGTGTAGTTTTTTCAATTGTAATCATAGTATCTCCTCTTTTGGACTGAACCTTTGCGGTGTCTGCTGCGTTACCGTAATCAGTGCGGTGCTCGACGGCCACAAAGGCCGACTCCGCTCCTGACAGATTCCGGTGCCTTGCATCCATCCACAAATCTTCAGTCCCGCGTATATAAAACTTCCTTGCCGGGCTTCGCCTGTAGCGAGTTATCGAGCGGTTTTGCATTTCTCCATCCCGCCTCCCGATTTTTTCTGAACGGCATCAGATGGATTTTAACCGTGCCCTTTATTTCTCTTTCTTGGATTCAGTACGGTATTCCTGTGGTGTCAGGCCCGTCTGTTCCTTGAAAATCTTCGTAAAGTAGGACGAGTAGTTTAATCCTACCCGTTCCGTAATTGCCGTAATGCTCAGTCCTGTCTTTGCCAGAAGCTGTTTTGCTACCGCTATCCGCTTCTGCATGATGTAATCAGAAAGCGAAAGTCCCGTTTCCTTTTTGAATACTCGGCTCAGGTATCCGGGACTGATATGAACCATGGCGGCAATTTCATCGCGCTGCAGGTTTCCTACCGAAATGTTCTCTGCTACGATTTTCTTTACCTGATCGATAATCTTATCGGGGCTTGCAGACGTTATTTCCTCTGCCAGTCCCGAAAAATCAGCGGTCCGCTCCTCAATCTGGATTTTCTCTTCTATCCGTTCCAGAATAGATTCCAGCTCCGGATAGGAAACTGGCTTCAAAATGTAATCTTCAATTCCAAGGCGCAATGCTTCCTGTGCGTAAGAAAAATCCGCATGACCGGTCAGAAATACCACATGGGCATCTGGATACCGGTCTTTGATAATCCGGGCCAGTTCAACGCCATTTCCCCGTGGCATTTCAATATCCGTTACTACCAGGTCTACCGGGCAGGTTTCAAGAACCCGCAGGGCAGAATCCTTGCTTAAAGCTTTATATATTCTGGTTATGTGCAGCTGGTCAAAGTGAAGTCCGGCTGCAAGGCCGTCCAGTGCCGGCTGTTCATCATCAACAAGCAGAATGGAAAATGTTCGTTGTGCCGTAGTGTCCTCCTTTGCCTATAGCAGCTCATCAATATCAGCAGAAATAAAGGGAATCTGGATGGTTGCCACCGCTCCTCCGTCGTTTTTCAGTCTGATATCAAAGTTGTCTTCAAAAATATACTGGAGCCGGAGGTATACGTTGGAAAGTCCAAGATGACCTTCTTCGCTTTTTTCTTCCCAGCTTCTTCCCAGTAAATCCTGGGAAAATCCCGGTCCGTCATCACGAATGGTCAGCTGTAGTTTTTCCGTTTTCCGGTCTACCTGCACCTGAATCTCTATGGAAAGCGGTTCTCCTTCAGTGTAGGCGTGCTTTACGCTGTTCTCAATGAAATTCTGGATGATAAAGGGCGGAATCAGGGCGCTCAGGGCTTTGTCATCAATGGCAAAGGTAAAGCGGATATTTCCCTGATAGCGGATATCCTGAATGGTTTTATACGCCTGCACATGACTCAGTTCTTTTTCCAGTTCTACCAGCTGCACCGGATCCTGAAAGCGATACCGGGAATAGCGGGTTATGGCATTGCTCAGTTCCTTGATGCGTTCGTAATCCTTCTGCTCTGCCAGGGCGTAAATCAAATTCAGTACGTTGGCGTAAAAATGAGGCCGAATCTGCATCTGCAGGTACTGCAGCGATGTTTTCTGGGCTTCCAGCTGAGCTTCATACTTTTCGATTTTCAGCTGGTCAATCTGTTCCCGCATGGAATTATAGTTGGCTGCCAGAAAGGACAGTTCCTGCGATTTGAAATTTTCGGCAACGGGTTCAAAGTTCTCGGTAAACTGGTTCATGGAACGGGTGATGATGACCAGTGGTTCTACAATGTGATGGCTTATGACGCGGTAAAAAAGAATGACGAATAAGGCCATGGCTGCGATGATGAGTACAAAAACCGTAATATTCAGGGTCAGTTCCCGTAGAATTGCCCGCATGGGTGTCAGCATTCCAAAGGTCAGCCCGGTTTTTTCAGAGTATACAGTTGTTACAAGATAATCCTGAGTGCCCAACCGGGCAAAACGGCGCTTGGGTATGCCGGTAAGCGTTGTGGCCAGTGATATGGCGGATTCTCCAGAGGTTCGGGAGATAATCTGACCGTCTGCTGCAATCAGGGCAATGGAAGTACTTGAAAACCTGCTCTGTTCCAGCTTTTGCAGCATGTTTTTATGAGAAACAGCTGCGTAAATAGTGCAGTGGCCTTCTGTAATGACACGGAATACCTGGTTGCAGGAGTTTTCACGGTACAGGCTGTAGCTGTTGGTGCTGTTTATCTCTTTAAGGGTAGAAAAAGATTGCAGACTGGCGTTTTTTACCGCCTGGCGCAACTGATAGTTATTTGTATTTCCTGCTTCTATCCAGTAGGAGTCACCGGTATCAGCCCGTTCCACATGAATCATGATGAAATCCAGAGTGTCAGACCAGCTGAGAAGGCTCTGCATGGCAGAAAAAGCAGAACTTTGGGCTACTGCAAGATCAAAGGGGTCATCGCTGTCAGAAAGAATACGGTAAGGAATAGTCTGCAGCAGGTGGGAACTGTTGAACAGGGATTCATACAGTACGCCTTCTGCTGCAGAAAGGGAATCTTCTATGCGCTGCCGGCTGTGGTTTGTGTTTTCAGTTACGGTCCGGTCAAAGTCGCGGGTAGATTTCTGAAAAAGGAAAAAGTAGAGAAGAATGTACACCACAACCAGTGCCAGCGTTACAAAGAGCCAGTACTGCTTGAGGTAAGTCTTTAAGTAGAATTTCCGCTTCATGGTATACATTCTTCAGTATACACTGATTATCCTTTTACTGCGCCAATGGTAAGGCCTTTCAGGTAATATTTCTGGAAGAACGGATAAGCAATAACCATAGGCAGCATACCGATTACGGCAATGGCAGTACGGAGTGTCAGTGATGGAACGGCAGCACCATCGGTGGCAATCATGGAAGAGTCCATAGACTGCATCAGGTACTGAACGTCAGTCAGCATATTGTTCAGCAGTGCCTGAACGCCAACCAGCCGTTTATTGGTAATGTAGTACAGGCTGTTGGTCCAGTCGTTCCAGTACATCAGGGCTTTCATGAATCCGATAGTTGCAATGATAGGTACACTTAATGGCAGAATCATGCGGAAGTAGATGCCGAATTCAGAAATACCGTCAATGCGGGCACTTTCAGGAATTTCTTTTGGAATGCTTTCTGCAAAGTATGACCGGGTAATCATGACATGGAATGCGCTGCAGAGCAGGGACGGAAACAGCAGTGCCCAGATGGTGTTCTTGATGTGGAACATTTTTGTCCACATCATATAACTGGGGACCAGACCGCCGGAAAACAGCATGGTAAACAGAATGAGGAAACTGATGATGCTTCTGCCTGGCAGATCCTTTATGGTCAGGGTATAGGAAATACTGGTAGTAACGAAGATACTCAGAGTAGTTCCGATAACGGTAACCAGAATGGTAATTACGTATGAATGGAAAATACTGCCTTCAGAGAAAATGTAAGAATAAGCAGAAAAGTCAAAGGCTTGTGGCCACAGGGTATAGCCATGCTGGATAATGTCTGCTTCCCGGCTGACAGATGACATAACGAGCAGTGTCAGGGGAAAAAGAACCAGAAGGCTTAGAATAATAAGAATGATATGGTCAAAACGCTGAAAAATTCTGTCGCTCTTATCTTTCATGAAAAAACTCCTTTACTGCCACTTTTAGAATAAGGCGCTTTCTGCGCGCACTTTCCGGATAATGGCATTGGTAATGAGTACCAGTGCAAAGCCGACAACTGACTGGTAGAAACAGGCTGCAGCTGACATACCCATATTGGCGGTGTTCATCAAACCGCGATATACGTAGGTATCAATGGTCTGGGTAATATCGATGAGGGCACCGCTGTTCATAGGGACCTGATAGAAAAGACCGAAGTCAGAGTTGAAAATCTTACCGACAGAAAGAATGGTCAGGGTAATGATGGTTGGAATCAGACTGGGGAAGGTAACGTGGGCAAAACTCTGCCAGCGTCCAGCGCCGTCAAGACTGGCTGCTTCATACAGACAGGGATCGATGCCGGACATGGTAGCCAGGTACAGAATACAGTTGGTTCCTGCCATCTGCCACAGGTGTACCATAACCAGAATGAAGGGCCAGTATTTTGGTTCACTGTAGAACGATACGGTTTCTATGTTCAGCTTCTGGAAAATGTGGGTATTCAGATACCCGGTGTCGCCTGCCAGCAGTGCGTTGACCAGATACGAAACGATGATGATGGAAAGAAGCCCGGGCAGCAGGATGATGGTCTGATATACTTTGCGGGCATATTTGTTTTTCAGTTCATGCAGCAGATAGGCTATGAAGATGGCCATAAGAGTGCCCAATATAATAAAGCTGATGTTGTACAGCA
>JAZLJW010000122.1:0-1214 GCA_045597345.1 Treponemataceae bacterium | reverse complement strand
GTAGTGGCACCAGAACAGGACAGTCGGCTACTATGCTTGCTGAATATGTAGATGTTATTGGTCCAATGTTCTACCCTAGCCATTTTGAACAGAGCTTCCTCAATTATGCGCCTGCCGCAGACCGAACCTACCGAATTTATTACTATGGTTCCTTCCGCAACACCGTAATGTGCCGAAACAGAGCCATCATCCGACCATGGATTCAGAGTTTCTACCTGAACGTAAGCTACGACCGCCTGTTCTACAACTCAGACTATATTGCTAAAGAATTCTTCGGCACCAGAGATTCCATTAACCGCGGTTATATGTGCTGGAACAACTCCGGCGATTATTCTATGACTCCGCCAGATGTTTCAGACACAGAACCATTTACAGGAACTGCCCCAGAAGCTTCACTTGAATTCCGTAAACCTGCAATTGGCAACAGAATTAAACCATTAGTTTCTATAGAAGCCGCCGATCTTTCAATTCTGGACAGCATCCGCCAGCAGTATGGGGATGACGATTATTCAAATAGAGTTTATACTCCATTCCTGCAGGTATTACCATAATGACAATAGGAAAGTACACACCAGAAGAACCAATCTCATCAATCGCAACCGCCCTTGCCCCAGCCGCTCTTGGAATTGTAAGAGTCAGCGGCAAAGGCTGTATTGAACTTGTAAGCAAAGTTTTCAGCCGCCCAAAAGCCCTTCTTGAAGCCCCAGGCAACACCCTTGTGTACGGCTGGATTCAGGAAGAAAACAAAAAAATCGACGAAGTAATGCTGGCCGTTTACCGTGCCCCAAAAAGTTTTACCGGCGAAGACATGGTAGAAATTTTCTGCCACGGTGGTCCTTCAGTTGTAACAGCAATTCAGAATCTTATGCTCCGCTCCGGCTTCCGTCAGGCAGACCGTGGAGAATACACCTTCCGCGCCTATATCAACGGAAAAACAGATTTAACTAAAGCCGAAGCAATCAAAGAAATCATAGATTCCCACACCGACGATTCCCGCTCCCACGCAGCAGGCCGTCTTGCAGGCTCTTTGTTCCAGGAAATCGATTCCATCAAAAAGCTTATTATAGACACCCTTGCCGCCATAGAAGTAGAAATTGAATATCCAGAAGATGAAGAAACCATTGCCGACACCTTTGACCGTGACGACATTGTTTTAGCCATCAGTCGCCTTCAAAGCCTGGTAGATCCCTGGAAAGGTGAAAAACTTTACCAGG
>JAZLJW010000121.1:0-10264 GCA_045597345.1 Treponemataceae bacterium | reverse complement strand
AAAGCCGATTCCCATACACAGCAAGGACCGCACCAGACTGGGAGTAGCGCCTGCAAACCAGACAAACAAAAAGGCTGCCGTAAGACCGGAAGTTTCGGACAGCCGGATACCCCATCTTTTACGGGTGGCTTTTTGAGCAAGGGATGAGAAAAGACTTAAGTGCATTCCGGACAAGGCAAGTATGTGGGAAATTCCTGCAAGCCTGAAGTTTTCAGCGAGGTTTGGTTCAGTATACTCACGTTCTCCGGAAAGTAATGCGAGTAATAAGCCACCTGATTCCCCCCAGGTATAGAGAAGCCGCTTTAATTGAAGCCGCATAAGACAGCGGATCCGGGACACAGGACTGGAAAATCCTGAAGAGGTAACTTCTGAGGAATAATACCCTGCTCCCCCATCACTGCTGAAATACCGTACTGCAGCTGAAATGTGCACCCCTTCATCAAGAAGTTCCGCATTCCGCTTTCCCAAAGCACTGTACAGACGCCCTGGATAAAGAGCTTCTACCAGGGGAGCATCAACAAATAAGGTAATAATTCCGGATGCATCCGAAGTAATGGGATTTCCATAAAAGTCAGGACCTTCCACAGCATCAAGAGAAACTGACATCCGGTAACTTTTACCGGAAGAAGTCCGTACAGGGCTGGAAACAATGACGCCCCGTACTTGGGTAATTGCATTTTCAGCAAGTACGGATTGCACGGCAGGTTTCCGATACACAGGCGCAATGCCTGAATACACCAGAACTGCCGTTAAAAGAGCTGCAACATGAACAGGTTTAACTACCACTTAAGTCTCGCGAGGGCATCGCGGGACGCTTCAATGACTGATTCAGAATACGGCAGGTATGACACATACAGCAGTGAGTCAAATGCAATCTTATCACCCAGAGTGCCCAGCGACTGAATAACAGCAAGCACTAACGGCTCACTGCAGAAGTCACCTTTTTCTGCGCGGGTGTTCATTTTTTTCAGCAAATCACTAAGCAGTACACCAGCTCTCAGCGAGGAAAGTTCCTGCACACTACTGATTATGCTGATAAAATCTTCGTCACTCAGGTAACCGTTTTCAAATTCGCCGACAGCTACCGGAAACAGCCGCTGAATCAATGAAGAAGCACGGGTCCAGGAAAGACGCCGTAATTCTTCAACAGCCAGCAACTGAAGTGCAACATCATCATCGCAGAAGGTATCAGTTTCTTCTGCTATAAATATTGCATTCGATAATGCTTTTTCTGCCATTTCAGCCCGAAAAAAATCAGAAAATTCCTTATTTTCCAGAATAAATTTCAAAGCAGCAAGCTGATATGATGCTGTACCACTGTCAATCATGGCACTGAACCAGGCAAGATGCTCTTCCCGGACAGATACCAGCGCATTTCTGGCAATCTCACGCAAGCCCACCGTTTCCTCAATTTCCGGCAGGAAATAGTAGGAAAAGTAGATATCAAATGAGGAAGCCTCACCAATCACGTTCAGGGTACGTAAACATTTTTCCATCAGTTCATAATCAGGATTTTCAGCAGTCAGAAGTTTCTGTGCATACGCATTGAAAACAGCAGCAGATTCGTATCCGTAATATTCAAGATTTGCAAAAGCATCAAGAACTGCAGCCTGTACTTCCACCTGATTATTCCAAACAGCACTGGTTACCGGAGCATCCCATAATGAAAATATCTGGAGTAACTGTACAGAAACATCACCTATGGCATAAGGAGAATACAGAACCGATGCAACAGTTAATTCTTTCATACCTGCTTCATTTTGTAATAATGCAGCATAATCACAAACAAAATTCAGCGCATCGGTATATAAGGAAGCAGCCTCTTCTCTCACCGTGGAAGAAGATTCCAATGCCTTTACTTTCTGGTGGATATCTCCCAGCAGAAACTGCCGTTCTAATTGCAGAACCTGCGGTGATACCGCTGAATAATCGGGCTTAGTACCATAGGGTGCTGTTCCCTGAGCGGCAACAGCCAGACAAAGGATCAGCAGACTAACTACGATGGAAATAACTTTTTTCATAACTGAGCGTACCACGTAACTCTCCGAAAATGGTATTTACAGGTGGATTCTCCAGAAACGGGATGTCCTGAAATATTTATAAGATTATTTTAATCTACAACCGGCAACTCATCAAGTGACTCTTCAACAGCTTCTTCAAGGGACCGTTCAGAACCATACAATTCCAGTTTATCATGAGCATCCGGATCCCGAACTTTTTTGTCTTCAGAATCAGACATCACACTGGAACCTGACAAATCTGCATCACTGATGATGACTGCATCGTTATTGCTCTCGTTTCCTGCCAGAGATACTTCTTCTGCCAGGTCTTCTGCAGCTCCACTGATTGCTTCCAGTTCGTCCTTCTTTTCCTGAGGAAGAATGTCATACACATACGAAAGAATAGCATTACGTGAAACGGAATCCAGTGTAAGACACTCAAAGTGCAGTCTGCTCTGATTAATGTTTTTATTGAATTCAACCGCCCGGATAATTCCGTACATGACAATCCAGCGATCAGAAAGTTCAAACTGAATCTTTATACGGATGTTTTTCCGACCGCAACCGCCGATTCTGATCATTGCACCGTCTTCTGAAATATCCTCAAGAACGCATTTCAGTCCTGGTTTAGCTTCCAGCTGATTACTGTTCATGGTACCATCCATCAGGTACATCTGAGCCGGCACCGTACAGGCAACCCGTACAGACTTTCGTTTCTGGGTACGGATTAAATTCTCCGTGTGTTCCAGAAACAGACAGGGAGTTCCGTTATACTGCGATGCATTATGTACCACACTATCAAAAACATACCCGGCATCATTGGCCCGCTGCAGATAGACACTGATAGTCTGACCTATCCATTCTGAACCTTCCAGTGATATCTGGCCTTTCTGCATAGGTGTTGATATTATCAGTTCCCGACCGACATGAATAAGCCGGGAAGTAAAAACACCATGTCCCTTAAAAACAACACGCAGCCGTTGTCCGGTCTGCAGCCCCTTTGTCGTTTTCAGGCTTTTGCTGTTTCTTGGATCCAGCTCCACTTTGGTGCGGTACGCATACAATTTGGAAAGAAATGCCTGTACCATGGGAGTATTTTCTACATGACGGTTTCTTGCATCACTGAGAATAAACGCAATGCCCTGATTCAATGCCGGAATTGACCAGTAGAGTGCTGTAGGTTCTTCCAGATGTGCCGCACGGGCAATTTTATTCAGAAGCCGAATCTCCCGTACCTTAAAACCAGCGTCAATTCCCGTTGTATAAAAATTAAATGATTCCCTATGCTGAAGGAGTATCCGGATTGTCAATACAACTACCAGCAGTACAATCAGCCAGGTTAAAACTGTTACCACAAACTATCCCTTTTCAGTATAATTATACCATACTTTGGATACTTATTGCACTATATGAAGACTCTCAGCTCTATCAGATTTCAACTGTTCTCTTATCTGGCATTTCCCATCATTCTTGCCTTCAGGGTGATTCCCCCGCTGATAATGCCGTCTGATGCAGCTCCCCTCAGTTCCGTGTCCGGCAAGATGCTTCTTGATGCAACCAAATGGCTGCTGTTTCTGTCAGTCCTTGCCATTCCGGCGCTGATGGCGTACCGGAAATCACACGGGATGACGGATCATGATGATTCTCACGCTGATAGTGATACGAAAGATTCCTGGATAATACGATGGCTGATTTCGGGGGTATGCGGACTGATTCTGCTGATTCTGAACAATCTGTTCTGGTCGTGGATTCCGGGTGCTTCCGCTGCATCTCCGGAACCGGCAGTCCTTCCTCCGATATCGTTTACGGTAATCTGTTTTATTGCCGTCAGTGCCCTGTGGGAAGAACTGCTGTACCGCCTGTACCTGAGCGAAGGCCTGCATTCATTTCTGCCTGCCGCTAATTCCCGGGTATCGCGCCACCGGTGTGATGCCGCTTCTATCCTGATATTCGCCTTTTCCCACCGGTATATGGGTTGGTACGCCGTGGGAAATGCCCTGACTGCCGCCATCATCTTTACCGTCATTTTCCGTAGGGCAGGCTCCCGCCGGCACCCCTGGCTGGCAGTGTTCCTTACCACGCTGATTCACTTCTCATACAACCTGATACTGTACCTGAGCGTGTAAGGGTACAAATACCAGAAACCGGCCGGCCGATACGGTAAGCTGCAGCCGGTCTGCGCCGGGTGCCAGCCAGTTACTCAGGCTTTCTGCTCCTGTTTCCCAGCGGACATCCTGCAGCGGCCACAGCAGAGTATCAGAAGATATGTGGTAGTCTTTCAGAGAGAGGGATTCTGTTTTCTTTCCGGTTCCTTCGTCACCAAGAGAAGCCCGCCATCCCTGACCTTCCCAGGCATTGGTGTTGCCGCCGCTTTCCCCTCCTTCCACACGGATGGCAAAGCAGGAGATTTTATCCTCCGCGGCCAGGCCCGTGACCTGCAGAGAACAGATGACTCCCGTGCCTTCGCTGTAGGCACCCCCGTCAAGACAGATAATGGCCTGTTCGTCACCCAGCCAGATGGTAGGATACGTATCATGCCGGTACAGCTGCAGCAGGGAAAACAGATGGTCAGTGCGGCCACCGTTTCCTCCTGCAAGGACGGTTACCGTGTCTTTTCCGGCAACTTTCCG
The DNA here is from genome assembly GCA_045597345.1 of Treponemataceae bacterium. GTDB lineage: Bacteria > Spirochaetota > Spirochaetia > Treponematales > Treponemataceae > Treponema_I. The sequence goes on along the minus strand of JAZLJW010000121.1, from coordinate 5,634 downwards.
GGCCTCATGCAGGGCCAGTTCCGTATCGCTCCAGGCCTTTGCCTCCACGTGGCGGATAACCTTATCTGCCGGAAATGAGGACACCAGGGAAGCATCAGAAATGCTGTCAAAGTCGCCGCAGAGCAGATCCGGCTCATAGCCCCACCGGCGGCACAGTTCCAGACCGCTGTCTGCTGCAATGACCAGATCTGCGCCTTCCAGCCAGTGACGTGATATATCTTCAGGACCGGCATTGCCGCCGGTAAACACAACTGTTTTCTGCATGCCTTACCATACCACAGATACGCTCGTTCTGTCTTGAAATCTGTGTGCTGGACATGCACCTGCACCCATCTGCATTATCCTGCGCTGAGAGTTGAACCTCGCCATGCCATATCATATCGCTATGTATTTCGGGCGAAACCGTGAGGAATCGACAGGTCCCTGCGTAAGCACTCTCAGCGCATACTTGATAAAGTGATGCTTTATTGAGTGCGCACGCGGATTCATGGTACAGTATCCCCATGACGAAACTTCCTGTTCCCAGCCTGTTGAAAAAACTCAACGATATCTTTGTACAGAACGGCTATGAAGCCTATCTGGTTGGTGGCGCCGTCCGCGACATGCTCCGCGGTAAGCCTGCCCATGACTGGGATATTGCCACCAACGCCCAACCTGAACAGGTTATGTCCATATTTCACAAGGTTATCCCCACCGGCATTGCCCACGGTACAGTTACCGTTCACTTTATGGGCGAAGAGATTGAAGTTACTACCTACCGGCTGGAATCTACCTACAGCGACGGCCGCCACCCCGATGCTGTAATCTATGCCGGCCGCATTGAAGAAGACCTTTCGCGGCGGGACTTTACCATGAACGCCATTGCCCTGAATCTTTCTGACGGAAGTCTCTGCGATCCCTTCCACGGCGAAGACGACATCAAAGCAGGTCTTATCCGTACGGTAGGGAATCCCCTTGAACGCTTTGGCGAAGACGGTCTCCGCCCTATCCGGGCCCTGCGTTTTGCCGCTCAGACCGGTTTCACCATTGATTCTGCCACCTTTGGCGCCATTCCCGCTGCCCGGGATGTTACGGCCAAAATCAGCATTGAACGGTTCCGCGATGAGTTTACAAAGCTCATTAACAGCGCCAACCCTAAAGGCGGTCTTGAGCTTATGGAACAGACCGGCGTACTGGAACAGTCCCTGCCGGAAATTGCAGCTGCCCGCGGCGTAATTCAGGCTGATGAACGGGGACACCATCATTTTGATGTATTAGACCATATGCTTTTTGCCCTGCAGGGAGCCGTATGGCTTGATGCACAGCGGAAAGCCTCCGCCCCCAACACAAACCTGCGTCTTGCAGCCCTGTTCCATGATATTGGTAAACCTGCCACCCGCCGTGTAGAAAAAAAAGAGCCTTTCGGCACCATCTACACCTTCTTTGGTCACGAAAACGCAGGCGCAAGGATGACGGAAGACATCCTCAACCGGCTCCGCTATCCCAAGGCAACTGCCCGCTATGTCAGCCATCTGGTCAAACAGCACATGTTCCATTACGAAAGCACCTGGACCGATGCCGCCGTCCGCCGCTTTATGGTCCGCTGTACACCACCTGACTGCCGCGATACCAACCCGCTGCACCAAGAACTGAAAGCCGCCTATAACGATATCTTTGACCTCCGTATCTGCGATGTCTGCGGCATGAGCGGTACCCCAGCCCACATGAAGGACGGCATCTGGACAGAGAATATTCTGGAACTGCAGGAGCGGATGAAGGTCATAGCCGAGCAGCAGAACGCCCTGAGTCTGAAAGACCTGGCCGTTACCGGTAAGGATCTGATGGCAGCAGGCATTCCATCTGGAAAACATCTGGGGGCCATCCTCAATGAACTGCTGGAAACAGTTATCGACGATCCTGCTGCCAACAACCGGGAGCAGCTTTTGACCATTGCCCGTAACTTGTACGAACACCGATAGTCTGATATTATCAGTAGAAATAAAAACAGGAGAAAAACATGTCTGATCCAATGATGAACGAAGAAGTTGAAGGCATCTCAAATAAAACCTACGAAGCAGCCCTTGCCCGCAGTGCAAGAATCGAAGAAGATATTCAGGTTAACCCAAAGAAATACCGTGTCCTTACCGGTGACCGTCCTACCGGCCGCCTGCACATCGGTCACTACTTCGGTTCCCTGCAGAACCGGGTACGTCTTTCAGAAATGGGCGTTCCTACCTGCATCCTCATTGCCGACTATCAGGTTCTGACCGACCACGATGCCTATCAGGAAATCAGCCAGAATACCAAACAGCTGGTTATCGACTACCTGGCAGCCGGCATCAAACCCAGCGATGATGTTATCATTTACCCTCACAGCTACGTGCCTGAAGCCAACCAGCTGATGCTGCCCTTCCTTACCCTGGTAAGCAATGCAGAACTGAGCCGTAACCCAACCGTAAAAGAAGAAATTCAGGCTGCAGGTCTTAAAGCCGTAAACGCCGGTATGTATACTTATCCGGTACACCAGGCCTGTGACATCCTGTTCTGTAAGGGAAACGTTGTTCCCGTTGGAAAAGACCAGCTGCCTCATATCGAAATGACCCGTAACATTGCCCGCGCATTCAACCGGAAGTTCTGCCCCAAAGACCAGCCCGTTTTTCCGGAACCTGATGCACTGCTTTCAAATGCACCCATGATTAAAGGTCTTGACGGCAGCCAGAAAATGTCAAAAAGCCGCGGAAACGCCATCATGCTTTGTGCTACCGAAGACGAAACTGCCAAACTGATCAAAAAAGCCAAGACTGACGCAGAACGGGTAATCACCTGGGATCCTGAAAACCGTCCTGAAGTTGCCAACCTGCTGCTTCTTATAAGCCTTTGTACCGGCGAAAAACCGGAAGAAGTTGCTGAGCGCATCGGTGAAGGTGGCGGCGGAATGCTGAAATCACAGCTGACAGAGGCACTGAATGAAAAACTCCGTCCGCTGCGTGCTGAACGTGCCCGCCTTGAAGCAAGCCCCGACTACATCCGTCAGGTACTGCTGACCGGTGCCGAAAAAGCCCGCGAAATGGCCGTTCAGACCCTGAACGAAGTACGCCATGTCATGAACATGGAAATTTAGCCGGGCGGGTTTGGCGCTGTCATCCCGAACTTGTTTCGGGATCTCATCCACACCGTCATCCTGAACTTGTTTCGGGATCTCATCCACAGATGCTGAATCAAGTTCAGCATGACAGAACCATTTTCTTATTTTTTCATAAAATAATTCTTTTTTTCTTCGTTTTTTCATAAAACCGCGCTACAATACCGGGGTAAAAAAGGATTATTTTATGAAAACGACCGTCCTAAAAGTACTTATACCGTTTTTTATTTTCAGTCTGCTGATGTCCCTTTCTTCCTGCCTGTTCTTTTCCCCCATGCAGTATGACACCCATACGGTAACCATCAACCTGCCAGACTCACAGGGACGCTTTGTATCCGCCACTGAAGCACAATCATATACCAGGTATTACGAAATCCGCCTGTATAAGTATCTGAACGGTATCATCATGGATAAACCGGTACTTACCAAAGTACTTACCGGTACAGACCTTTCATTTACCTGTGACACAGGACTTTACTATCTGGAAGTCGATGGCTGGGCAGAAGAAACCGGGACGGTTGTAACTGGCCGCGGATCAACAAAAAATACTGAATCATTTGACGATGGCATTCAGGTAACGCCCGGTGTATTTGAACTTTCTTCCAATCAGCTGACCGCTTCGGTAACCGTTGAAATGCATACCGCTTCCGAAGAAGAATACCCAGTATGGAACATCAACTGGAATCTGAATGGCGGTAAATGGGAACCGGGATATATACCCGAATCAACCTTTGACTGGCGTCGCATGTACCCGCTTGAAGGAACGGATATTTCCATGAGTGCATTTCCGTCACAGGATCACCTGTCACGCATGAACGGTGACCAGCCTGATTCTTTTTTCGGATGGTACCTGACACCGACCTTTTCAGATTCACCCATTACCAGCTATCAGCAGCTTCCTCTTCAGGATGTCACGCTGTATGCCCGTTGGGCATCTGCTTCCGGAATTACCTCAGATACCCTCTATGACGAAGGAATAGAATTCTCTCTGGCAATAACCAGCGGAAATCTGGATACCCTGAACGTAAAGACCGTCGAGGCAACCCCATCTACGGATTGGCCGGATACGGTAACCTTTACCTGGCTTCTGGATGGAGAAGAACTGTCCTCATTTAATTTTGATTCTGAATGTACCTTTGATTGTCCTATCGGAATCCATACGGTTACCTGTATTGCCACTGCAGGAAATAAATCCGGTACTCAATCAATAACCGTTGTTTATAAAGAAAATTAAGTAACAGATTACACAAAAAAAGGAATATCAGTATGAAAACTAAAAAACAACGTTCAATACTTACCATTACGGCACTTTTTGTCTTACTTATCCTTTTTCATTCCTGCTCTGGAATCTTCGGATTGAAAATTCCAGCTGAAGATATTGATCCTGTTGCAGAAACCCAAGCACCCGTAGTTAACGGTGTCAGACAGCGTGTTATCCGCCTCAATGCCAGCACCAGTGACCAAAGCACAAACAATTCACGCACGGTATGGCCAGACTCATCTACCGGATACAATCCCAATATCACTGAATTCACCAATTTCAAACTATCATCTGATGTTCCGGTTTCCGGAACTACCGAATGGGCTGATTACACCGCTTTTTCAAATGCAGTGATTACCCTGAGCCCTACCGAAACGTACACCATATCACTTTCTGCACGGTATAAGGGTGGCCAATGGACCTCTAAACCACAAACCATCCCGGCTGACACAGCTAGCACCGCTGTCAATCTTGTACTGGAACCCACCGGTACAGGTACTCTGAAAATCTCCCTGGATATTACCGCAGTAGCTGAACAGGCAGAAAGAATCAGATTCTGGATTTCTGATGCCCCGGTAATAAACCGTTCTGCAAAAACTCCTACAGAAACGTTTGATCCCCAGGCAGGGGAAGAATCTCCCATCACCTGGATTGATGCAACCCATGCATCCGGCAGATTCTATGCCCTCTTTGAGATTCTGGACAAAAATAATGCAGCGACTATCATAGGCCCGGAATGTATTTACGTTTTCCCAGGCCAGACCTCCCAATGGACGCCTGCACAAATTACCGAACTGAACAGAAAGTACAAGATTACCTTCAGCCGGGAAGGCCGTGATTATGATGACCGCGAAAAACCGGTTGCAGCCCGGCTTGTAGAAGGTGCTGCAATTCCGGAACCATGGGTACAGAATATTTATGAAACAACTCCTGAGTTACCCAATGACTGGGATAGTGATTTGGGAATGGAAGATCTGTTTATTCCACCTGCCGGATATTCCTTTTATGGCTGGTGGGATGAAGAGAACGAGTGGTGGGCCGGAGATGCCATATACGGTGATGCATCTAACCATGATGTAACGCTGTACCCTTTATGGCAAAGAGGCAGCTATATTTATAATGCATCTACTGAAGAAGAAATAAACAACTTCATTCAAAGGGAAACTAAAGACGAAACAAAAACCGAAATCACGGTTAGTTTTGAATCTGATACTCCTCTGGCTGTATGGAATACCGCATTTTCAGCATTGGC
>JAZLJW010000120.1:0-8096 GCA_045597345.1 Treponemataceae bacterium | reverse complement strand
GAAGCAATGGCGCGTGAAACTTCATAGGAAAAGTCTACGTGTCCGGGAGTATCAACAAAGTTCAGTTCGTAGGTTTTGCCGTCTTTTGCAGTATACGGAATGGTTACTGCCTGGCTTTTAATGGTAATGCCACGTTCACGCTCAATATCCATACTGTCCAGAATCTGGTTCTGGAAATTGCGGTCATCAATGATTTTTGCTTTCTGGATAAGGCGGTCTGAAAGAGTAGACTTACCGTGGTCAATATGGGCAACAATACAGAAGTTGCGTTTAAGAGATAAATCAGTCATTTGGCCTTAATTTTACTGGGATTACAGGGCGGTGTCTAGTTTAGCGCAAATCCTCATCAAGACGACGTGTACCGAAGATCTGATCAGCATTTTTTGAAACACGATACATAACTTCATCAATGGTTACTGATATGCTGCCTGCCGGTTTCTCTCCCGTTTCAGCAATTACCGCCTGGCGAAGCAGCATTGCAGTATCCTTAAGTTCATCAATAGCATCATCTGTTTCGTTTATCCAGTAAAAATCATTTTCTCTGTCGTAAGCAACGGGTAAGTCTATTCCGTTATAGTTAACAGAAACCGTACCATCAGCAAACGTGGTAATAACGATGGTTTCATCCTGCAGTGGGTCAATCAGGGTAAATGACAGTGAAGAACGGTCTGCTTCTTTGGTTACCTTCTGACTGAACGATCCATCAGACTTCATATCCCAGAAAAGAGTTTCCAGCCCGTTACGGTCAATATCATAGACAAATCCCTGCAAATCAAGTGCTTCACTTTCAATTTCCATCCGTGATAACCGTACAAATGCATCTGGAGTAAATGGACCGTATAATCGCCGGGTCAGTTCCCGTTCTTCTTCAGAAGGTTCGTTTTCGACAACTTCATAATATTCAACTACATCAGTAAATCCATCACTGTTGAGATCAGTAACCCGATATGAAGGAATACTGTCAACAAAAGTAGTGACAGCCAAATCCTGTTCTGGAGTTTCTATCAGGCAGGAAATGATTTTTCCATCCTGCAACTGATACTCAAAACGATGCATCAATGTAATGTCATACGCATAACTCAGTTTCCAGGCATAGGGACGTAACAGTTGCTCATCGGGAAGTATGCCATGATATTCAACAATCGGAATGTAGAAATCCCGAGTATGAGGAACTTCCGGTAAAAATGCACAGGGTTCAACAGCTATGGAAGGCCAGGAAACAGAATCCGGCAGCAATTCCCAGCTTTGTTTTGCAGTATGCACTGAGGTAACCCATGGATACCGCGCATAGGTAACCGTTGTATCAGCATTTAAATCGACGAATTGACGGGGCATGCCATAGTCAAAGGCACACTGCCAGTCAGAAACCTGATCAAGCTGGATATCACAGGTTGCAAGCAGCGGTCTGCCGTTTCGATACTGTACCGAAACAAACCCGTTGTCATCAGTATCGATGAGTATGATACCTGAAAAATCAGCAAGCCATTCCCTGAACTGGATAAGTGCGTCGTGTGAATCTTCTGCCGGTATTTGTGCCAGAACCTGGGTAAACTCCTGAAGATCAGCAAATACTACAGTTCCATTACATAACTTTTCAAAACGTTCTACGGCTTCATCAGCAGTAAGGTAGGCAGAACTAAGCCCAACAGTTGCGTAATAGGGAATGCGGTCTTTCATGTACACCGCTCCGGTATACTGCTTTAAAAGACGACGACCTTCTGATGCAGGTACAAAAGCTGCAGCATACAGGTTTAATTCAGGACAGGTATCGGTCCACGAAGGCAGATTTTTCAGCAGAAGCAATCCTAATTCTTTTGCGCCAGCAGCAAACGATGGAATCCCTTCTGTAACTTCAGGTTTTTCTGAAGTAAAGAACAGCTTAGGGAATCGGATGTCCCGGGGATACAACCGCCAGGCAGTGGCAATTAATGTACGGGCTTCCTTCAGTTTACCGGTAGCATATAAACTGGTTCCGCGTAAATACTGGGATTCGGCAGTCAACAGTTTAGGCTCAGCATCAATCATTGCAAGGACATCAGTAAACCGACGCTGCAATAGATATTCCTGCGCAAGCGCAATTCTTACTGTATCTTTTGAGTAATTATAAAAAGCACCGGATGCCAGTGCGTCTTCAAAGTATTTGAGGTATTCCGCACGATGGTCGCCTGACTGCCGGGAACAGAGTCCACGGACATACAACGCGTCTGCATTACTGGCATCGTAAGCCAGAGCCATTTCTGCATAGTTGACCGCAGTATCTACAGCGTCAACAAGGTATGACTGAATGGCTAAATCAGCATATCGTTGCGCCGTACGCTGATGAACCGGTAAGGTTGCCGGTGTGTTCTGGGCAAAAAGTGTCATACCTGTACAAAACAATACCGTCAAAACACAGATACACACTTTTTTACACATGAACATGCCTCCTTGGTGCCTCCAGTGAGAAAAGCAGCGCTTCAGTCAACTGAACAACCCGTTATGCTTCAGCTGGTACAACAGAAACTGCTGTCTGACTTTCTGGTAAACCCAACAGTACTCTGATTTCAGTATCGGCAAGAGTTTCTTTTTCTACCAGTTCGTGAGCCAGTGTATCCAGCATATCACGGTGATCAGTCAGAATAGACAAAGCTCGCTGCAGCGAAGCATCAATCAGTTTCTTTACTTCGCGGTCAATGTGAGCAGCTGTTTCATCAGAGAACTCTTTATGACGACCGATTTCCCGTCCCATAAAGATTGGTTCATCTTCTTCACCATAAGTAACCGTGCCGATCTCAGAACACATACCCCATTCACACACCATGCGGCGTGCCAGCTGGGTTGCGCGCTGCAGGTCATTGGAAACACCAGTGGTAGTATCTCCATAGACAACCTGTTCAGCTGCGTATCCACCCAGCATGATGACCAGCTGGTCAGACAGCCAGCTGCGGGTACGGCTGTAGGAATCTTCCTTTGGAAGTCCGATGGTAAGTCCCAGAGCGCGGCCGCGAGGGATAATAGTAACTTTATGCAGCGGGTCACAGTGTTCCAGGAAGTAATACGGTAAGGTATGACCGCTTTCGTGATATGCCGTCATCTCTTTTTCTTTAGGAGAAATAACCATGGTCTTACGGTCTACACCCATAAGGATTTTATCCCGGGCATTTTCAAAATCTGCCAGGGTAACGCTTGCCTGGTTATTACGGGCCGCAAAAAGAGCTGCCTCATTTACCACATTTGCAAGGTCAGCTCCGCTCATACCCGGAGTTGCACGGGCAATACGGGCAACGTCAACATCTTCGCTTGTCTTGATCTTTTTTGTATGAACAGAAAGGATTGCCTCACGTTCCTTGATATCAGGAAGTGACACATGTACCTGACGGTCAAAACGTCCGGGACGGAGCAGTGCCTGATCAAGAACGTCCGGGCGGTTGGTAGCAGCAAGAACAATTACACTGTCATAGGCAGTAAAACCGTCCATCTCTACCAGCATCTGGTTCAGAGTCTGTTCACGTTCATCGTGACCACCACCAAGACCGGCTCCACGAGCACGACCAACTGCATCAATTTCGTCAATAAAGATAATGGCTGGTGCCATGCGGCGTGCCTGTTCAAAAAGATCCCGTACACGACTTGCGCCAACACCAACGAACATTTCAACAAAATCAGAACCGGAGATATGCAGGAAGTTTACTCCGGCTTCCCCTGCTACAGCACGAGCCATGAGGGTTTTACCCGTTCCCGGAGGTCCAACCAGAAGAACACCTTTTGGAATACGGGCACCCATATCCTGATATTTTTTAGGATTTTTCAGAAAATCTACAATTTCAGTCAGTTCTGTTTTTGCTTCTTCCTGTCCAGCCACATCATCAAAGGTAACCCGGTCTTTTCCGTTTTTTTCAAACAGGCGGGCACGACTTTTGCCAAACTGCATACCTTTCATATTCTGGCTGGCATTCTGCCGCAGAATCATGATAAAGAGGAAAATCATGAGAATGGTAGGAAGATAATTCAGAAGAGTAGCGATAAACCCGGGAGAAGAAATATAGCCCTGAGTATTAACCCCATGTTCCTTCAGCAAAGGCAGCAGATCAGAATCTTCATAGGGAATGACCGTCTGCACGTCCGAAGTCTTACCGTTTACCCCACGAAGCTTTCCGGTAAGCATATTGCCATCAGTAATATTAACCGATGCAATCTGGTCGCTTTCTACATATCTGATGAAATCAGAATAAGTTATATTTTTTACCGGGCTTGCTTTTACGTACAGCACAGCGTACGCAGCCGCAGTTACGAGAACCAGAATACTGAAAAAAATAAGAAACTTTCTGTCTTTTTTTTGTTCACTCACCTTGCACTCCTTCCAGCACAAACCAGTTGTTGAATCCTGCAGGTTCACCCCAAATACCGCGAACCAGAATATCTTCAATCACCGGGATAGTATTTTTCATATTTCGGGGAACCTGCCATTCTGCAAGGATTTTCATTACCCCTTTCGATTTCAAATCTTTCATTTTAACAATATCCAGACTGGTAGCACTGCGAATAACTGCTGGCAGCATAAAACAGCCTGATACTGAACCCGATTCAGTATGTCGGGCATGATACCATACTTTTCCGTTTTTCTCTTCCCTTTCCACAATAATTGTACCAAAAGGCAGGTTGTATGTTCCGACAGTATCGACGAAACAGCAAAAGCCATCCAGCTGGTGTTGTGATTCCAGGGTATCAGTCATCTGCAGTACGACGCAATCATTCTGTACAGAGAACATTACGCCACAAACCGTTACTTTCTGTAAGGTCTCTGCAAAGGTCTGTACTGTTGCTGCAGGAATTCTTCCTGAAACGGAAAGTCGGTTCAATCCATTATACAGGATTCGGACACGAACGGCTAATGGTTGCGCAATAAATGATGATAAATCAGTCTGTATCCGCTTTGAGCTATCGATATTCCAGGTGCAGAGAGCAGCAAACTGAGAAAAGGCATCAGATTCCAGGCGGGCTTTTCCGGCACCTTTCAGTACCGCTGCATCCCACCCTGGAAACTGTTCGTCAAGGACCGGCAGCAGCAGGTGCCGTATTCTGTTACGATAATAGGCTGTACTTGCGTTAGTTGGATCAGTACGCCACTCCAGGGAATTTTTCCGGGCATAGGATTCTATTTCAGAACGGCTTACAGAAAGAAGAGGCCTGAAAAAAAAGTCACGCGATTGAGGTATTCCCCGTAAGCCTTCACATCCTGATCCCTGCAGAAAATGTTCCAGTACTGTTTCCAGCTGATCGTTTCTATTGTGCGCCAGGAAAACGGCAGAAGCGCCCCGATCGACATATACCTGTTCAAAAATCTGATACCGAAGGAAACGGGCAGCTTCTTCCATGCCTCCATTACGCTCAGATTCAATCTGTTGTAATGCTCCTTCAGGGATAGTCTTTTGCATACAGGGTATATTCAGATTTCTGCACAACTGGTTGGTGAATGCAGCATCAAGGGCACTGGTTCCATCAGTACGCAGGTTATGATCAACTGTTACAGCTTCAAGATGATACCCAAAGGATGATTGAAGGGCAGAAAGAACATGAAGCATGACCACAGAATCAACACCACCGGACACTGCGGCAAGAACAATGGTATTTCTGAGAGAATTTTTGTAGTGGGCTCGAAGGGTTTCAGAAACGTGAGAAAGTAAATCCATAACACCAGCAAAAAAAAGAGGCTGTCTGTTCTATGCAACTAGATACAGACAGCCTTTCATCAGCAATCCAAAAAGGAATCAGCGTTTTGGAGCGCGAACTGAAGCAACTACAGCTTCTTTGTTTGAAACAACTTCAACACCTGCAGCCATTTCAACGTCTTTTACTTTCAGAGATTCACCGATTTTCAGGTTGCTTACATCAGCAAAAATGCGTACAGGCAGATTTTCCGGCATACATTTGATTTTGATGTTAGGGTTACCTTTGAAGAATACACCACCTTCACGTACACCGGCTGCGTTACCGGAAATAATCATTTTTACTGCTGCAGTCAGTGGTTTGTCGGCATCGATTACATGGAAGTCAACATGCAGGTTTTTATCTGCAATAATATTGTATTCAGTATCTTTGATGAAAGCCAGGTTGGTTTTTCCATCTACTACCAGGTTAATCAGGGTAGTAGGAGTAGCCTGTTTCCATACTTTGGTGAATTCTGCTTCATCAACGGTGAGCATGGTTGATTCACCTTTAGAGTTGTACATTACGGCAGGAAGACGGCCGTTAGCACGAATTGTTTTTGCAGCTGACTTACCCATTTCGGTGCGAACTGCTGCGTTTACTGTCATTCTTTCCATTACTGGACTCCTTATATCAAAATAAAAGACTTGGACGGCAGGATTCGAACCTGCGGAATGTCGGCACCAAAAGCCGATGTCTTACCACTTGACGACGTCCAAAAGTTGAAGGTGTCCCCATGAACTCATGATTGGACACTTCCTGCCCTTACGGGCTATATCAGTCTTCGTATGAAGAAGAAACTTCTTCTACGTGACCTGCTTCATACTCTGCAAGAATCTTATCCTGCAGTTCTGTACGGAATTCAAGGCTGATAGGATGAGCTACGTCCTTGTATTCCCCGGTACTTGTCTTGCGACTAGGCATTACGATGAAAAGTCCTGACTTTCCCTCAATGATTTTTACGTTGTGTACCACGAAGCAATCATCGAAAGTTACGGTGACATAAGCTTTCAATTTGCCTTCAGCAGTTACTTTACGTATGCGTATTTCTGTAATCTGCATTGCTTTTCCCTCCTGAAATTACAAACGCCTTAGTCTGGTACAGTGCTAATCAGATGAACTGTGTCCCAGACTGATGAAAGTTGTGTGAACGCTGCATCAGCTGCTTCAAAGCTGCTGTAAACGCCAAATACAACCGATCCAGAACCTGACATCTCTGCGTACAATGCATGCGTATCCAGGAGGTTTTGCAGCGCATGTTCAATTTCAGGATAGGTGCTGGACAAAGGTTGTGAAAAACTATTGTTAAACTTCCAGTTTTCAACAGCCCCATGATACATAGTAACAAGTTCATCCAGCATCGGATAACCGATTGTATTACCGCATTGCCACTGATCAACCAGACGGTAAGCTTCCGGTGTTGAACTGTGAACGTGCGGACACACTAATACATAATAAAGATCTCTGCGGGGTTCAATATACGTTACCTGTTCCCCACGTCCCGTGACCAAAGCTGCCAGATGCGGAGCTCTGTTCATCAGAAAAAAGAATACATCACTACCGATGTCCGATGCTGCCGTAAACAGCTGATCATCAGTAAGCGTAATACCAGATAGTTTTTCAAGCGCACGAATCATTGCTGCAGCATCTGATGAGCCACCGCCCAATCCACCGCCTGACGGAATGTGCTTTTTCAGATAAACGTGCACAGGTCTCTGCCAACCGGTCAATCTACAGAATGCATCGTATGCTTTAGTGAGGGTATTTGATGAAGGAAGGGAAATATCCGGCGAAAAAACGGTACATAAGATTGTACCAGAAGTGCCGTAACTATTCTCTACCATCTCTTCCTGAGACTCAGGTGCTGACCCTATCTCAACCAGCAACTCATCACAAAGAGGAATTGTCTGAAAGATACTCTCGATATCATGAAAACCATCAGCCCGCTTAGGAAGTACTCGTAAATTAAAGTTCAGCTTTGCGGGAGCCTTTTCATGAACACTACTTAGCATGTAACCGTATACTACAGAAATGGAACGTGAGTGTCAATACGCATCCAGGGGGAACGTCATGCATGCGGGACGCAGGGGGATACATGAGGAGGGACCCGCATAACGTAGTGTGGCGAAGCTCACACGAAGTGAATATGCGGGAGGCGCCCTTATGTATTCCCCGTCGCTGGGACCCGCATGCATGACGTTCCCCCTGCGTCCCACCCGCTTGACGTTAGTCAGAAGCAGGTTTTCTGTATAAAATGCGTATTTTCATTCGTTTTTCGTTTAAAAGACTTGCGTATATATATACAATTTCTTTATACTCAAAATGTAATTTATGCATTTTTATGCAATATTGATATAATTTCTTGCAACTTTATGTAACGAGGTGCTGTAATGAGCAAAGACAAAGTTATT
>JAZLJW010000119.1:0-1102 GCA_045597345.1 Treponemataceae bacterium | reverse complement strand
GCTTATACGAAGAGACCGGTATATATATCAATCCAACAACAGCTGTATATGACATGGATGATAAGGCTCTGGCACTTTATATGAACATGAAATTTGGAGGAAGAAAAGATGAATAATGTAATGTTAATCGGTAGACTGGCGAGAGATCCGGAGCTGAAATACACTCAGAGTGGTTCTGCAGTTACCAGCTTCACCTTAGCGGTAAGTCGTCGTTTTGCAAATCAGAATGGCGAAAGAGAAGCTGATTTCATCAACTGTGTAGCTTGGCAGAAATCTGCTGAATTTGTAGCAAACTACTTCAAAAAAGGGCAGTCCATGGCAGTTGAAGGTAGACTGCAGGTTCGTAGCTGTGACGACAAAGATGGTCAGAAACGCTATGTTACAGAAGTGGTAGTGTACCAGGTTGAATTTGTAGGAAGCAAAAACGCTAGAACAGGCGAAACGACTGGTGCTGACAGATTCGAAGCAGTGCAGGATATGTACGGCGAAGAGATTACTTTTGACGACAAAGATTTACCGTTTTAGGGGGTATAAAAATGACCTGTAAAGAGTGTCTGTATTACAACAATGGCGTTGGTGTTGACGCTGTGTGCGACAGCTGTGACGAGACCTTTAATAACTTATTTACTCCGGACCTCGTAGTGAAGATTAACCTGCATGGAAATCCTATGCCGGTATCTTACGGTGAATGGACTGACCTTGCTATCCCGGAAGAAGTATCGCTGAAACAGTTTGAAACAGCGATTATCTCTTTCGGCATCAACATGAAAGCACCGGAAGGTTGGCATCCTCTGGTGGCAAGCAGAAGCAGCACTGCAGTAAAACATGGGCTGATTATTGCAAACGGAATCGGAATTATTGAATCTAAATACTGTGGTGATGAAGACTATATCGGCATGGTGGTTTTTGCCACACGGGACACCACAATCCCTGCCGGTACCAGACTGGGGCAGTTCACAATCGTACCAAAAGCACCGAAGTACAGAATGGAATCGGTAGAAACTATGGGAGAACCAAACAGAGGTGGATACGGTTCCACAGGGGTGTAGAAAATGAAAACTGAAAAGGCAAAAAAGAAAAAAGCAGTGGATAATCCGTACCA
>JAZLJW010000118.1:0-1277 GCA_045597345.1 Treponemataceae bacterium | reverse complement strand
CACAGAAATATGAATACGACGCGGAAGGAATTCTTAAGGCAAAAACTGACTTCAACGGAAATATAACTACATATAACCGGGAAAAAGGCAATACGGTAACAACAACCCTGTATGCAGACGGAACCAGCACACAGTTGACCTATGACATGAGCGGTAACATAATTAAGGCAGTGAACACCGAAAGCATTATTACATACAGCTATAACAAGGCAGGCCTCTTAACCGGACAGAAGGATGAACTTACCGGAGAAATAACGGAATACGTATATGATGCAGCAGGAAGGCGTACACAGATGAAGGTTTCCTGCGGACAGCAGGTAAGTGTCAATGTGCTGTACAGATATGGAAAAAACGGTGAACTTCTTTCAGAAAATGACAGTGCTGCAAAAACATCAGTTGCGTTCAGATATGACAGGAACGGCCGGGAAATTGAACGTACGTTCGGTAATGGTGTATCACAGAAAACCAGCTATGATGAAGCCGGAAGAATCAGTGCAGTACAGGAAGTAAGTTCCCATGCAAAACTTCTCTGGGGCGAAGCATATGTGTATGATCCAATCACCGGCCTCAGGACAGCAACAATAAACAACAGGGCAGAAGTTACCCTGTATGACTATGACGCACAGAGCCGGATTTCAACGGTATGGTATCCGTCATCTGCAGAACTTCTTGCAACCATGAAGGAAGAAGCCAGTGAAAACGGCCTTACCCTCAAAGAGTATCTTGGAACATCAGAACAGAAAAATCTGGATAACAGTGAACTGTTCCTTATCAGGGCAGCCCTTGAAAAGATTTCACGTTCTGCAGGATACCTGCTTTCAGGCAGACAGACCTTCACGAAAGAGACCTACACCTACGATGCCAACGGCAACCGCAGCACCAAGACCACACCATACGGTACCATCGTGTATGTCTATGATGCAGAAAACCGGCTTGTATCTACCGGTTCTGCGGCAAACCCTGAGGAAGTGGTGTATACCTATGATGCTAACGGGAACATGCTTTCAAGAAAGAGCAGTTACAGTTCACAGGAATATACGTACAATGCAGTTAACCGCATGGCACAGAGTATAGTTTCCAGTTACCTGTCCGGCTATACTGCAACCAGCATCTACGGATATGACAGTTTCGGACGCCGTAATACTGAGCAGCGTGATGACAACGACTGGCATGTACGGACAAGTTACGACGGGTTCAGCTTTAATGCCGTAAAGGAACAGGTAACCTATGGTGACAGTTTTACAAAGACGAATATTGTTTCCGGAACCGTCATCATT
>JAZLJW010000117.1:0-1591 GCA_045597345.1 Treponemataceae bacterium | reverse complement strand
ATTTTGGCTTACTGCGGCCCAGCCATTGGAAAATTTAGTGTTTTGGTCATAAACGGGCGGAATAACCATATTTCCATCAATATCAATAAATCCATAGTTTCCACGCTTAAGCTTTAAGCAGTATAACCCATCATCAGCTGCTACGGTCTGGATGATTACAAGTAAGGAAAGAACCAGTAATGCAAGCCTTGTCATTTATTTTTCCCTTTGTTCCCTGAAGTCTGGCTACCAAGATAATAAAACTCTAAGGAACCCCAACCATCATTTAGGAAGTCAGCTTCACTTCCATAATGTAAAATTTCTGAATAACCGGGAGAATCTTTTGTAGGCTTTCCCCCCTCTGGATTGTTAGTCATATGGGCTACATCAACACTACCATCTTCATTTTTTCCAACCAAAAGGACGTGAACTGGTGTTAATTTTTTTTCCTTATTGATACTTTGAATAGCGTAGTAATCGCCGGTTTGATTAAGTTCAGTTTTTGTCAACCCGGAAAGATTATCATGATGGCCTATCGCATTTGTCGATTCTGCGGCACCGGCAACTGTTTTAATGTCTGAATCTGGAAATGCTTCAAGTATTCTATTTTCAGCCCAAATATCACAATCATTTACTCCGGACGCATATGTTTCATTAAGATGATTATTAATTGCTTTAAGTAATTGTTCACTAAACAATCCCCACAAATCCACGTAATTCACGGGATCGTTCTGCACGTAGGTGTACCAGTTGTTGCCGTCCCGTATCGGGTCTACAGAGGTAAAGCGGCCTATGCGGCTGGAATAGTCACGGTAGCCATAGTTATACAGTTTTGTGGTGGCATCATACGGTTTACCCAGATAGCCGTAACTGGTGCTTACCGTCTTTTCATACCAGGCATTAACACCGTTTGTTACTGACAGTGGTGTACCGAATACATCATAGTTCTTCATGTCTGTCTGGGTTCCAAGGAGCCCTGTTACACTCCGTACACTTCCTGAAAGGTCTGTTCCAAAGTAGCTGGTGGTAAGTCCGCGTTTTTCTGCTACCAGTGTATTACCGGCATACAGCGTTGTACGCGCTGGTCCCATTGCATCGTATGTATGGCTGTTACGATAGATTACCTGTTCCTTTACTGCATTCAGGGTAAACCCGTCATAGCTTGTCCGCAGCTGCCAGTCATTGCCAGTGAGCTGTTCTGTAGTGCGCCGTCCGAAGCTGTCATAACCGTACAGAGTGCTTGTAGTGTGGCCGGTTACATAACTGGTCACACTACTCTGTGACATACGGTCAATTGCGTTGTAGGTATATTCCTGTAAACCATAACTGCTCTTTCTAGAAAGCATATTTCCATTATTGTCATATGAATAAACAACGGCATTTGGTTTTGCGTTACAGCCGCTTGATACCAACCGGTTTTCTGCATCGTACATGTACATAATGGTACCATATGGAAGTGTTCTGGTAATGCGGTTGCCGTTGGCATCATAGGTAAAGGTTTCTTTTGTAAAATCCTGGCTGCTCAAAAGCATGAATACTGCGGCCGGAGATACCTTACCAAGGGCAGTCTTTATCATTACCAGTTCCCGGTTATTAAGCCGCCGGTTTTCTG
>JAZLJW010000116.1:0-1398 GCA_045597345.1 Treponemataceae bacterium | reverse complement strand
AATAAACTTTCAAAAAAATATCTATTTTTTTGAAAAACACCGTGGATTCTTATTAGCAGGCACGTATATAAAGGTGTCAGGTGAAAAACAAGAAACCTTCCTGACAGAAAAATAAATGATAACAAATGACAGGCACACAGTGCCGGAAAGAGGAAAATTTATGAAGAACCTGAAGAAAGTTGTTGCTATCCTGAGTGTTACTACTATGCTGACCACCAGCGCTGTTTCCGTCGCCTCTGCAGGCGCAGTCGTAGATTTCTTTAAGAGCGCTGCAAGCACCGTCGTGAACGCTGCCAAGACCGTTGGCAATAGTGTTGTGGGTGCAGGCAAGTACGTGTTCACCGATGCAGATTACAAAGAAAGCTTCGGTGACGCAGAGAAATCCGCTCAGGCGACCGTCGATAATCTAAAGAAAACCGGTAATAACGTACTCAAGGTTGGCCAGGACATTCAGAATTTCCAAATGGGTATGATCGAGATGGTCGGTGGCACTGTTGCTACTGCTGCTACCGCTGTTGCTGAGACTGCTGTGAATGTGGTGACCGGCAGCGACAATTATAACTGGACGAAAACCACTGCTGGCGTTATTAAAGATGGCTACGACAGATATGATTCTGCCTATGACACGGCTTGTGATATTGCTTCCATGGCTGGTCCCCTTGGTGCAGCAGCAGCTAATGGTATGAAGGTTGTCAAAACCGCCGGTGAAGCGGCTGTTGGCTACAAGAATCGTACCTGGGAAGATGTTGGCAAAGCGGCGAAAGATGCTGCTGTTAATACGGTGATTAGCGCTGTCAGCGGCGGTATGGGGACTCAGGTAGGCACTGTAGTTTCTGAAACCGCTGGTGCAGTTACAACCGCAGTTACCAAGACCGTTATGAATACTGCTAAAGACCTCGTTGACCCCAATAACACCCGCAGCGTGGCAGATACCATTGCGGAAAACGTGGTCGGCGGTGCTATGACTACTGGTACTGTAAACGCAGTCAAGTAAAAAAACAAACGTTGTCGCTGGAACTCTTACTACCGGCACCTCAATCAGTGCTAACTAATCATAGAGAACAAGACATAGAAATACCATAGAACAGCAGTCAAGCGTGGCTGCTGTTTTTGCGTCATGAGAAACATTGAAAAAAGTTTTTTTTTCAAAATTGCCGTGGATTCTTGCTAGCAGGCACGTATATAAAGGTGTCAAGAGGAAAACAACAAAACCTCCTGACAGAAACATAAAGATAATAAATGACAGGCACACAGTGCCAGAAAGAGGAAATAATATGAGTAAGGTTATGATGAATACGGAAAAGAACAACGAGACCCGCATTGAACTGAACGAGGAAATCCTGGAAACCGTAAATGGTGGTGAATCACCCAGAAATGGAAACCCCTACATCAGATCTT
>JAZLJW010000115.1:0-8578 GCA_045597345.1 Treponemataceae bacterium | reverse complement strand
GAATACGCACTGAAACTGTAGTACTGAAAGGGTGGCAGAACGGCTGAGCCTGTCGCCCCCCCCTTTACGACAGACCCAGCCACTTTATCAGTAAAATCATGCAAAAAAGCCCTGTGACGATATGTCATGGGGCTTTTTTCTGTTTTACAATGATAACGAAGGAGAACACTGCAATGGATATAAAAAAACTGATTTCACAGATGACACTGGAAGAAAAAGCAAGCCTCTGTTCAGGTGAAGATTTCTGGCACACCAAAGCCGTTGAACGCCTTGGCATTCCTGCCACCATGGTAAGCGACGGCCCTCACGGTCTCCGTAAGCAGGATGATCAGGCTGACCATCTGGGCATCAATGATTCAATCAAAGCAGTGTGTTTTCCTGCAGCCTGTGCTACCGCAGCCTCTTTTGACCGCGACACCTTCCGCCGCCTGGGAGAAGCTCTGGGCGATGAATGTCAGAACCAGCAGGTAAGCGTGCTTTTGGGACCTGCTGTAAACATCAAACGGTCTCCCCTCTGCGGCCGTAACTTTGAATATCTTTCAGAAGACCCCTATCTGGCCGGCGAAACAGCCGCAGCCTACACCAATGCTGTTCAGAGCCGCAACATCGGTGTCAGCATCAAGCATTTTGCCGCCAACAATCAGGAACACCGCCGTATGTCCTCATCATCAGACGTTGATGAGCGTACTCTGCGTGAAATTTATTTTCCCCCCTTTGAAACCACCGTGCGTAAGGCAAAACCATGGACCGTCATGTGTTCCTATAACCGGATTAACGGCGTGTTCAGTTCAGAAAACGGCTGGCTTTTAAACGACGTGCTCCGCAAAGAATGGGGTTTTGACGGCTATGTCATGACCGACTGGGGTGCCATCTGCGACCGTGTTACCGGTATCCAGAACGGACTGGACCTTGAAATGCCAGGTTCCATGGGTCTGCGGGACAAAAAAATTGTAGAAGCAGTACGGAACGGAACTCTTGATGAAAAACTGCTGGACCGTGCCGTAGAAAACATTCTGAACATTGTATTCCGGTATCACGAGAACAAAAAACCTGATACCCCATGGGATAAAGAAGCCCACCATGCCCTGGCAGCCGATCTGGCCGCCGACTGTATGATTCTTTTGAAAAACGACGACCACATTCTGCCCGTAAAAAAAGGCCAGAAAGTTGCCTTTATCGGCGAATTTGCTGAAAAACCACGGTTTCAGGGTGGCGGTTCAAGCCATATCAACTGCTTTAAAGTAACCAGTGCTCTGGATGCAACAAAAGATATAGCCGGCATTACCTACGCAAAGGGATTTGATATTGCTACAGACAGCACCAGCGATGCACTGGTGGCAGAAGCCGTAACCGCAGCCCGCAATGCAGAAGTTGCCGTTATATTTGCAGGGCTTCCGGATGTGTATGAATCAGAGGGCTACGACCGCACCCACATGAGCATGCCGGACAGCCAGTTAAAAGTAATCAGCGCCGTTGCCGCCGTTAATCCTAACACAGTAGTGGTTCTGCATAACGGCTCTCCCGTAGAAATGCCCTGGGTTGATGACGTAAAAGGCATTCTTGAAGCATACCTGAGCGGTCAGGCTGTAGGCGAAGCCGTAAAACGGATTCTGTATGGAGAAGTAAATCCTTCCGGCCGCCTTGCAGAAACATTCCCGCTGAAGCTGGAAGACAACCCGTCATATCTGTACTACGGGGGAGAGCGGAACCGGACGGAATACCGGGAAGGCGTATTCGTGGGATACCGCTATTACGACAAGAAGAAAATGGATGTACTGTTCCCCTTTGGATATGGATTAAGTTACACCACCTTTGATTACAGCAACCTGAAGCTGGATAAGGCTACCATGAAGGATACAGACACCCTGACGGTTACCGTGCAGGTAACCAATACGGGAACCGTAGCCGGTAAGGAAGTTGTCCAGCTGTATGTGGCAGATCTGGTCAGTGAGGCCATCCGCCCCGTACGGGAACTGAAAGGTTTTGAAAAAGTATTCTTGAACCCGGGTGAAACAAAAACTGTTACCTTTACCCTGGACAAACGCTCTTTTGCCTACTACGAAACTCAGGTGCATGACTGGTTTGTAGAAAGCGGTGACTTTGCCATTCAGATTGGCCGTTCAAGCCGGGACATCGTACTGGAAGACATTGTTTCCGTAACATCAGAAGATACCATCCCCATGACCTTTGACATGAATTCTACCTTTGGCGACATCAATTTCACCGAAAAGGGCCGGAAAGCCGCCCAGGAATTCTTCCAGAAAATGGCCGGTATTTTCGGCGCTTCTACCGGAGCCGATGAAGATGAGGAATCTGCCGTTACCAGTGAGATGGCAGAAGCCATGATCAAATACATGCCGCTACGTGCCCTGTTGGGATTCAACGCGGGAAACATCGAAGAAAAAGATGTGCTTGACCTGATTGAAGCACTGAATAAGTAACACAAGCCTGATATCAGGGTGGCAGAGGCTGTCGAAGCCACCTGTAATTGGTTTGTCCTGTCATGTGTGGTACACTATCTGCATGACGTTAGTTCTTGCCGGCACCTCGTTTGTATTTGATCTTGATAAAATCAAGTCCGCCTGTGAAAGCCTTGGATGGAAGTGTTTTTTTGTTGAGGCACCGTTCATCAGGCGGTATGGCTTTATGCAGGATACCAGCGACAACGAAACAGACCAGGTGTTGTACAGCGATACCTGGGATGACATCAGGAATTTTGCCGGCGAAAATGCAGTAGTTATACCCTTAAGTGAATACTGGATTTCCCGTTGCACCGAAGAAAACATCCCCTTTACGGTGGGCCCCGGGTCCGTTGCACTCCACGCCAGCCGTTCAAAAGCGTTCCTCTACAAAACACTTGCTGCAGCTGGCATCCCAGTACCTTCGTCATACCCGGATCTGCATGCTGCCAGAGATGCCATTGCCGGCGGTCACCGGATAGTAGTAAAGCCGGATGGTCTTTTCAGCGGCTATGGAGTTGAAATTGTAGGGCCGGAAAACGCCGGGGACCTGGAACTGCACGTTAAGAAAGCTGCCGGACTTAAAAACAACGCCACAAAACTGTTTCAGGTGGAATCTACGGAAGTGCTGTTAAGTGAGCATATTGCCGGCACTGAATACAGTGCAGACTGCTGGGTATGGGATGGAAGCGTTACCGTAGTACGGGTGTGCCGGAAACACCTGGCAGTCATCAACGACAAGCCCTGCACCATAGCGGTGGAATATATTCCAGTGCCAGACGGACACCGGCAGCAGCTGGAATCCTGGTGCGCTGCGCTTTTTGGCAAGGAAGACAGCAGTTTTGCCCAGTTTGACTACATTGAACCCGGGGAAGGTTCTGAAAAACTGGTACCTATTGATTTTGCCTGTCGGGTGGGCGGCGGCATGAAAACGCTGCTCAGTACAGCAGCCGGATGCTGTTATGCCTCAGCCATTACCGGAAAAACGCTGGAACCCGTTACCACGTCAGGTGAGCACCCCCTGCTGATAAACTTTCTTACCACCACCAGCGGCTACCTGACCACCGACATTTCAACCATAATCCCTGATTCGCAACGCAGGATCCCTGCCTTCGCAACAAGCTCGTCAGAGCGCAGTTTCGAGCAGCCTGTCGAAGGGTCCAAAGTTTCGCAGAGGCCTGTCGAAGGGTTCTGCAAACTTACGGTATACAAACACCCCGGCGATTACGTAACCAGTAACCCCAGCAGCGCAGCCAGCCGCCTGGCAGACCTTGTCACCTGGACCAAAGACTCACCTACCCCAGACTTTCTGTCCCAGTTCGTGCTGGGTCCGGAACACGTCCGGCGGGGGAAATAATGTCATTCCAACACCCTACCGGATCAGGTGGTTTCTTGCGGCCCAGGTGTCAACTGCAGATTCTTCGGCTCTGGTAAGACGGGCGTTATAATTTCCTAAAGCCTGCAGTATTTCGTTTTCGCCAACTTCTATGCAGATGGCATATTCTCCATTCTTTTGGGCGTACACAATCAGTGTTGTTTTGTTTTCTACCAGATGAGCATAACTGGCGACACAGTTATGAAGTTTTACCCCTATATCGGTAAGACGGTTGCTATCCTCCGGTAAACGGAATTCATACCCGCCAAAGGAACCTTCAAGTTTCCGCTCTTCTTCGCCGTAGCTGTACGAAACGTTTTCCTGATTCAAGGCGGAAACCATATTAGCCAGCACATTATGCTGATACCCGGTAATGCCGTCTTTCATAATCTGATCTACAATCGGTTGGGCAATGTTATTCCGATACGTGTGATACATGTTAAGGAAATCGTCATAAAACATCGGATCACTTTTGCAGATCATATCATATACCGCTTTATCGCTGCGGTACCGCAATGCATCATGAACAAAATACCGGAAGTCCTGGGGATTATTAAGCACCTTATGAAAATTCTGTACATCACCCAGGAATTCGTTAATGACATCAACATTCTGGAATCCTGCTTCTTTTATCCAGAAATATACCACCAGTACCTGTGGATACCGCAGGTACAACCGGTGCAATGTTCTGTAGCTTTCTATGTGCAATAAATCGCAGACCTGGATATAACCGTTGGGATTTTTCCGGTCGACAGCCCTTTTTACCGATTCGGGAAGTCTGTATCTGTTAAAGAGCAGATGGAGATTGGGTTCAAAGGGATAGGATGTTGCTGCGCTGGCAAAACCGATACCGGAAAGTTCGGTACCTGCAGAAAGTGTTCTGCCAGCCCATGCATTACGCATTCTGGCAAAGGTATCCAGAAAAACGTTCAGCACCGGTTCCGGCAGCTGCTTCATGAAAACACTGTCCTCTGACGAGGAAGTTTCGGTAACCTGACCTGTTTCAAAATCAAAGGTCCGGTCATACGACTGTATGCTGAATTCCGGCAACATTTCTTCGTTACGTAAATTTCCAGCCTGTACATATTCATAGTGTATGCTGCAGGTTGTCTGTGGCCAGTTAAAGGAAAGAGTTATCTGAAATATCGATTTACTGATATTCTGCTCATCAAGAGTATATCTGTTTCGCTCAGTTATTCTTTTACTGTGGTCATACCGCTGTAACGTTTCAGTCCAATCAATAACCTTTCGTTTCTGCTTTCCCCACTGTATTCTGTTTTTCCGCAATTTCCAGGTATCGCCAGAAATTACCCCATAGTCATAGAAAGGATACACACCTATTTTTCTGGTCTGCAGCCCATGGATTTCAGTACTGGTAGCGGGAGTCCACTGCTGGCAGCTGCCATTCCACAGGAACAATGTTTTTTGTACCGGATCTTCAAAAATGTATACAGGGTCTACCTGCAAACTGGATGCAGTTTCCTGCACAAACTCAGCAGTACCGAATTTTCTGAAAAAAACAAGCGTTTTGTTGGTTTCAACCATGCGATTTCACCTTGCCTGATTACACCACAAGCATATCACTACTGCCTGAAATGATAATTTCCCCATTCATGGACAGCTTCATCATAATTTCTGCAATCTGCTGCTGGGCTTCCATACAGTCTGAAAAGAGGACTGGTCCCATAAACTCCATATCTTCTTTCAACATGGCTGCTGCACGGTTTGACATGTTGCTGAAAATCTTCTCACAGGTTTGTTCATCTGCAATTTTCAGAGCTTTTGCCATAACTACCGTATCAACATCACGAAGCACCTTTTGAATGGCCCGGTCATCAATGTGTTTCAGGTCATCAAAACTGGCCGCATATTCGTTAACAGCTATTGCCAGAAGCGGATTTACAGTCATGAAACTGTCTATAACAGACTGAAGGTCAGGGCCGCAGACCGTATCTTTTGTTTCGATGATGCTTCGTATCTGATCCTGCTGGTTGAATTCGCTTTGATTCAGCACAAAGGCCGCATCGTCCAGAATTGCATCCTGACTGGTAGTGAAATCAAGTTCATCCAGAGCTTTCTGGATTTTCTGCTGCAGGTCGGCAGGATATGCAGCAAGGGCTTTTTGTGTGCGTTGGCTGTCTTTTCCCATGTAACAAAGGATATGAGACAGCGTTTTTACATAGCCGTTTTCTGCATAGTCGCACAATATGTCCATAACCCTGTCACTGGCAGCCTGCATAGACTGATAAAGTTCTGAGTTCATTGTTTTCCTCCCGCAGTTCCGCTACTCATACAGTAGTACACCCATAAGTTCTCTGTAAACAAATAAGTTACCGATGTACGGTAATCTTTATGATTTTTGTTGAAAGTACACTTATTGACCCATCATCACGTGTCACATTATACTGATAGTATGACTATCAACGAACTTATCAACGCGCTGACCGGCTACGGTCTTACTACCGGTCTTATTGCACAGGACGATATTGTCTATACACAGAACACACTTTTGGAGCTGTTCGGTCTTGAAGGCTTTGACGACGGCTTTGATTTTACTGCCATTCCGGAAACCGCTACCGGTGAACTTGAATCCATCCTGAAAGGCATGCTTGATTACGCCTGTGAACACGGCCTTTGCGAAGACAGCATCGTGTACCGGGATCTGTTTGATACCAGAATCATGAGCTGTCTGGTAGACCGCCCCAGCACCCTGCGCGCCAAGTTCCGCAGTCTGTACGAAAAATCTCCCAAAGAAGCCACTGACTGGTACTACAAATTCAGCCAGGATACTGACTACATCCGCCGCTACCGTGTCTGCAAAGATGTAAAATGGCAGACCGCCACCGAATACGGCGACATTGATATCACCATCAACCTTTCCAAACCGGAAAAGGACCCCAAAGCCATTGCAGCTGCCCTGAACGCAAAAAAATCAGGATACCCGGCATGTCTTCTGTGCAAGGAAAACGAAGGCTACAGTGGCCGCGTAAATCATCCTGCCCGCCAGAACCACCGCATCATCCCTTTCAGTCTGTGCGGCGAAGAATTCGGACTGCAGTACTCACCCTACGTATACTACAACGAACACTGCATCGTCTTTGCCATGGATCACGTACCCATGGCCATTACCAACAAAACCTGGCGCTATCTGTTTGATTTTGTAAAACTGTTCCCCCACTACACCGTTGGTTCCAATGCAGACCTGCCCATTGTTGGCGGTTCAATTCTGACCCACAACCATTTTCAGGGCGGAAACTACCACTTTGCCATGGAAAAGGCGCCGGTGGAAACCACTTTTACCGTTCCTGGCTTTGAAGACGTTCAGTGCGGCATCGTGAAATGGCCCATGAGCGTTATCCGCCTTGACGGAGCTGATTCTGAGCGGGTTGCCCTGCTGGCTGACAGAATTCATGAAGCATGGCGGGCATACAGCGACCCTGATGCCTTTATCTTTGCCGAAACCGATGGCGTTCCCCACAACACCATCACTCCTATTGCCCGCCGTAACGGGGATCTGTTTGAGCTGGACCTGGTTCTCCGCAACAACATCACTACGGAAGAACATCCGCTGGGTGTATATCATCCTCATGATGACCTGCACCACATCAAAAAGGAAAACATCGGGCTTATTGAAGTTATGGGACTTGCCGTTCTGCCGTCACGGTTAAAGCAGGAACTGGCTGATCTGGCAGAGGCCATGGTTGCCGGCCGCGATATCCGAAGCGATGACGTACTGGCAAAACATGCTGAATGGGTTGAGGAATTCAGCAGAAAATACAATGTCATTGATGCCGGAAACGTGGATCAGATTCTGAAGGATGAAGTCGGTCTGGTATTCAGCCGCGTTCTTGAAGATGCCGGCGTGTACAAGCGGAACGACAGCGGAAAGGCTGCATTCCTGCGGTTTATGCAGAGTCTGTAAGTAGCGTAGTAAAAAAAGCAAGGCTACCCACCGGTATGCGTAAATGGTGGGCAGCCTTTTTTTATTTCCCGTGTTTCAGTAAAACCGGTTCTGATGAATTAATCCAGTCAACAATGTAATAATTTCCATCTTCATGGAGCTCTTTAAAAGCAAATACTACCGTGTATTCACCATCCTTCAATGAGGCAGGCATTTCTACAGTCAGATGCACATTTTTGTAGAACTGGCCTGCATCAAGAAAGTCCCTGCTAAAATTTTTAGAATACACGGCATTAAGGGCACCACCGGTGTATGGAGCATCAGTAACTGCTACCAGAAACTGTAACTCTCCGGTTTTCCAGGGAGACTTTGGTCTGACAGTATCAGCCGCCACGGTGAGCAAACTGCCTTTTGCTGCAAACTGCACATTTTCTGCAGCGAATGCGGTGTTGGTACTACCTTTGCTTTGGGCCAGTTTTCCATCCGCAGTTGTAACCAGAGGATGGGTCCGTTTTACATATCCGTTATAATTTACCCAGTTTATGATGTAATACTTGCCATCTTCATACAATTCATTAACGGTAACAACAACTTTATACTCTCCTGCTGGCACAGAAGAAATATCTTTGGTGAACGTAAGGTCGGAATAGCCATAATTTGATGTAAGCGGATTCCGGTCAATATATCCGCTCCATACCGAATCAATGGTTCCACCAGTATATTCATTTTTACAAAGCCATACATACAGCCTCAGGTTTCCGCTTTGCCAGGCGGAATCATTCTGAACACGATCCAACGTAATCGTGATGGAGTTGCTTGTATACGAATACCGGCTGGAAGAAA
>JAZLJW010000114.1:0-1432 GCA_045597345.1 Treponemataceae bacterium | reverse complement strand
GGTCATCGGCATTTCATCAAGCTGCATAAATACAGTCGGAACCATATAGTCTGTCAGATTCTTTGCCATGAATGACTTCAGTTCATCTTTATCTATCTGCCTGTCTGCAGAGTAATAAAGAACAAGGCTGTCAGCAGTACCTAGTTTCTTTACCTGTGCAACAACCTGCTTTATACCAGCAAACTGGGAAGCCACACTGTCTATTTCCCCAAGCTCGATGCGGAAACCGCGGAGCTTGACCTGGAAGTCGATACGGCCCAAGTATTCAAGATTACCGTCTTCATTGTATCGGACAAGGTCACCTGTGTGATATACCTTCTGACCGTTGAAAACATCGTCAGTAATGCATGCAAAAGCTTTTTCGGTAAGTTCCGGTCTTTCCCAGTAACCTGCACCAATCTGTTCACCTGCAAAGCAAAGTTCACCTGCAATACCATGAGGCAAAAGATGACCGTATTTATCACAGACAACGCCATAGCTGTTTGGAACAGGGCGACCTATAGGTACATCCTTTTCCGTATGATTTACAGAATAGAATGTCGAAGCAGCAGTAAATTCGGTCGGACCGTAGGCATTGTAGACCTTTACTCCGGTCTTTCTGACTGGTAGCATCTTTTCACCGCCAAGCATAATATATTTAAGCTCAGGCTCAAAACCACTGAGAAGTTCCATACCAACCGAGGTATTAACCAGCATACCAGTAATGTGATTGGCTGTAATATAATCATTCATACCGGCAAGGTCTCTGCGGAGTTCTTCACCGAGAATATGAACAGTTGAGCCGGCAGCCAGAGGGCATAACATATCAAATACAGAAGCATCAAATGAAAAACTTGCATGAATAAGATGACTAGTTCCGTGACACTGACCGAATTCAGCATTATTCCAGGCCACAAATGCTCTCACGCCTCTGTGAAGAATCATGGCTCCTTTTGGTTTACCGGTTGTTCCAGATGTATAAATCATGTATGCAAGGCCATCAATAACTGATCTGTTAATTGATTCCGCATTTCTGTTTTGTTTCAAAGCCTCTTCAACCAATGACTCTGTAAGAACAGCCTTTGCCCTGCTGTCTTCCAGCATAAATCTAATACGTTCTTCAGGATAATCAGGGGCTACAGGTATATATGCAGCACCGGCTTTGTTGATACCGAGAACAGCAGTTATGAATTCCTTCACACGACCCATCTTTATAGCAACAAAGTCATTTGCTCTTACACATTTTTCAAGCAGGTATGCAGCAACAGCATCAGACTGTCTGTCCAATTCTTTATATGTAATGCTGCTGACATGGTCAACAACAGCAACCGAATCAGGATGTTCAGTTACCTGACGTTTGAACATATCGACCCAGGTCTGTGTTTTATCGTATTCAAGTTTATCACCAGTTGAAAGTCTGATAATTTCAGCCTTTTGTTCTTCAGAAACAAGA
>JAZLJW010000113.1:0-1008 GCA_045597345.1 Treponemataceae bacterium | reverse complement strand
ACATTCTGCTCTGCCCAGGGACGGTCTACTGGCGCACGAATAGGCTTTGCCGAAGGCTTCTTTTCCTCGGTTGGCGCTGGCTGCTCATACCCTTCTTCACTTTCTATTACCTGAGCAAAAGAAAGGGAGGTAAAAAGAACCAGTATTAATGCTAATTTAAACGCTTTCATGATTATATGTTTTTAAAATTAGATGCTTACTTGATACGCACCAAGATTGTTTTCAGACTTCTGGCACCTGCTATACTCTGAACCTTGATGTTGGAGATTTCCATCTGCGTACCTGCAGAAGCAGAACGGATCTTGGAAACCACATTGTCCGGGAAACGCGGTCCTCTCACCGTGATAGGAGCTTCTTCCACGTTGTTCTTCACAAAGGTTACCGTATAGGAAATAACGTTCCATCTCAATTCATAGTTGAAGTCCTTGGACATTTGGGCAACAATCAAAGGATTGGTAAGCAATACATCCTTTGACTGACGGCCGGAAGTAATGTTGGCACCGATGGTTGCCGTAGGTTCCGGAACCGGTTTGATACGGAATTGAGTCTTACCCATAGCCTGGGATTAACCGCCACCCATATCGGCACTGATAGAAACTTCCACAGTTTTTCCAGCCATGTTCTGCGGAACGGTAACATCGTAACGGCCACCGCCAAGAGAAGAAGCGGAACAACCGCCCCAGTTGATTCTCAGCTTTTCAGCAGCAACAGGTGCTGAAATCGTTACAGGATTCGGAATACCGGCATAAAACACGTTCATTTTTTCAGCAGCAACAGCAGCCGTCGGCTTGGTTACAGTGTAACTTTCAGAGAAAGGATAGAACTTATCCCCTTCTGGGCTCTGAACCTTAATGACTCCTGCAAACTTCTGATCACCGACACCTCCGGTTGGGATTTTCAGATGAACTATACCGCTATCACCTTCCACCATAGTCAGATGCGGAATATCAGCTTCCGTGGCTGTTTCACGGCCACCTCCCCAATAAACAACGGGAGTCTGACGGGAGT
>JAZLJW010000112.1:0-16604 GCA_045597345.1 Treponemataceae bacterium | reverse complement strand
GTGCAGAAATGGCCGGTGTATTCTACGGTGGTGGATTCAAACTGTTCGGTATCCAGCTGGTAGGTATGTTCTCTACCATCGTCTGGACCGTAGTAACCATCATCATCACCTTCAGCATCATTAAAAAGGTTCTTGGTCTGCGTGTAACTGCAGAAGAAGAAATTGTCGGTCTTGATAAACTTGAACACGGTCTTGAAACCGGTTACGCAGGATTCGTTATGCCATACAGTGCAGAAGAGGTCGCAGAAGCTGCACAGGCTGGCGTAAGCGTAGCACAGGCTGTTCCGGTTACCAGTGTTGCAAGTCAGGATGTACCGGCACATAAAATTGTCATTGTGGCTAAGCAGGAACGGTTTACCGCCCTTAAGAGCGCAATGAACGCCATTGGTGTTACCGGCATGACGGTAGTAAACGTAATGGGATGCGGCATGCAGAAAGGAGCAAGTGAGTTCTACCGTGGTGTCCCCATGGAACCAACTCTTCTGCCTAAAGTTAAGGTAGAAATTGTCGTATCAAAGATTGCAGTTTCAGAAGTAATCGAAGCTGCAAAGAAGGCACTGTATACTGGTCATATCGGTGACGGAAAAATCTTTGTATACCCTGTTGAAAACGTTGTAAAAGTACGCACCGGCGAAAGCGGTTACGACGCACTTCAGGACAAATAACAAAAAGTCCGGAGACTGAGTCTCCAAAACACGTATTCGTGTCACTTCACCATGGCAGCCAGCCCGCCCGGTTGGCTGCCTTTCTTTTCTCTTCTATAGTTGCCCCATGAAATTCAAAAGACACCTTTCCGCAATCCTGCTATCTATCAGCCTTTTCCATACTCTGGCTGCTGACGATATTATTCAGTTTCTGCAGCAACAACTGCAGGAAACAGCAAAAAAGAACACCTCTGACAAAACAGAAGAAGTTACCGGGTTTGTCCAGTTACTGCAGAATAACGCGGGCTTTTACTATAATTACGAAACGGACTCCCTTCTGTACCTTGACTGCGAAATCCGAAACGGAGACGGTACCAATGACTTTAAAGGACCGGTAATCATAGATGCCCGGTATGAGTACAACTTTTCCAAAAACCGATGACGGCATTGGGGAATATATTGAGTTTGACATTACCTTGGAACCACTGAACCGTGATGTTGCCATTACCCTGCGCATTCTTGGCGGCTATGTGGACCCTTTGAAGCCCTATCTGTTCAAGGAAAACGGCCGCCCAAAAAACACTGCTGGTAGAAACCGATACGGGATTCAGTGAGCTGCTGGAACTGCCAGACCTGGTCCAGTTTACCGACATTGAAATACCGCTGGAATCACGCCACGTACGGCTGACCATCAAGGATGTGTACCCCGGCAGTAAATATTCAGATACCTGTATCGCTGTCATTACTCCCGTCTATAAACTGTGGGATAGATGACATCCCTAAAGGAACCCTTTACATCTGTTCAAAGGCAGCCTGCAGTTGGGAATCAAAGGTTTTCAGCGGCAGGTCGTGGCGCAGTGCCAGTTCCAGATACGCTGCATCATAATAGGAAAGGGAATAAGACATGGCAAATTCCCGGATCCGGCTACGGATTTCAGTATCCGGCTGCGGTTCGGTGTATATGGGCAGATCTTTCAGTATCTGTTCGATTTCAAGAACCTGTTTTGCGCTGAGCCGGGCAGGTTCCCCGTTCTTTTTTTCACGGGATGCGGTGCACAATACGTTTCCAACTTCAAACCAGAATACCTGCGGCACATATAACTGCCCGTTGTCTTCTACTATATCAGCAATGAAATCCATGGCAGTAGTCTGCTCATCGCCGGTATATACAGGAAACAGCGCGGCCATAAAAAATGACGTATCAATAACAGCTGCAGGAATCATCAGTATTTTCTTCCTTCATCACGCAGGGATATGATGTCATCTATCGTAACCGGTACTGCGGTAGTTTTGCCGACATCACTCAGTTCAGCAGCCAGTTTCTTCAACCGGGTAAGTGCATTCAACGCTTTGTCATCAGTCTGATTTTTTCTGCCTTCAAGAACAGCCACATCATGACCGTTCCGGGTTATGACAACCGAAGCCCCGTTTTCAACTGAACGCAGCAACTCTGCAAAATACGTTTTTGCCTGAAACGACCCGATTGCATAGGCATTTTCACTTCTTTTTTCCAATTCCATTGCCATTACCTGCACCTCTTAAGTTTAGTATAGCACACCTATTTTTTAAATCAACCAGTTTTCAAACCAGTTTAATTATAAAACACAACTTTTAAAGTATTCATGCATCATCGCCCCATCGCCATTCTGATTCTGAACTATTTACTTTACGAACTCTCTGACGCTTTTTTTCTGTTTTCTGATGCAATAGCTCAAGGGGTGTTGGTTCACTTTCCGGTAGAAGATTCTGCAGATTTTCAAGAAGTTCTAAATGCCTGAGAAGTTTTATGATTGTACGGAATTGAATACTTTCTCCCTTTTCTGCACGTTCTAAAGTCCCCTTAGATACACCAGAAATAACCGCTAACTCTTCTTGAGTTAGTTGACGTCTGATTCTGGCTTGTTTTATTCGAGCGCCAATTTCACTAAGAATTTGAGAATTATCCATTGCATAATCGATTTTCATTCTGAAAGCATAACACAAAAAATTCGATAATTCTCAACAAGTTAGGAGTTATAGACAAATATCGCTATAATTCACAATATTTTATGAATTACAAATTTCAATGCTCATGCAATTTCCCCCGCCAGTACTCCGCCTGCTCCGGGTTCTTTTCTGTCCCTATGCCTTCTTCGTAGCAGCGTACCACGTTTTCTATGCCGGTCTGATGTCCCTGCCGGGCCGATTCCATATACCAACTGAAAGCTACAGCGTCGTCTTTGTAGGGGAAAAAGCCCCGTTCTTTCGCCATTTCCCAGGCCCAGCCGTAATCGTTCTGGGCAGGTGCAAAGCCCATTTGAGCTGCAAGGCGAATATTATCCAGCCATCCCTGGGCATCACGTTCTCTTCCGGTCCCAATGCCAAAACCAAGGCATACGCCTTTATTGTAAATACCGTTGGGTTCCCCTAAATCGGCAGCCATGCAGTACAGGCGGAAAGCTTCTTCTTTATTTTCAGCAAGACCTTCCTGCCCGTTTTCATACAGATACCCCAACGCACACATGCTTTCAGGATCCTGATGTTCATAGACATCGTGCATCAATTCTTCCACCGATACCGGGGCAAGTTCATATATCGTTATTTCTACATCATCTTCATCGGAGTAGTCACTGTTCATTCAGACTCCTTCTGTGTAAGACTGACAATCATAGTTTCCGTACGCTGCAGGATTTCTTCCGCATCGTGTCCTGCAATGTCCAGGTTATCAGCCTGAATCAGCTGACCTTCCGGTATGTGAAAATAGTCGCGCATCAGGCTTACCATATGTTCAAAGCCGTAATTCCGATCCACAGGGCCACCGGCTGTACACACATACCAGAACTTTTTTGCCCGGCACAGGGAATATTCAGCCCCGTCCGGGTTATAGCCAAAGGTCACGCCCTGAGCCATTACCTGTTCAATCCAGGCTTTCAGAACAGCAGGATAGCTGTTATCCCAGAAGGGAGCGGCAATCACCACTACATCGGCTTCGGCCAGTTCATGGGCATAGCGATAGATGGCGTCATCGAATTTCTCAGCAGCAAAACACTGGTTCCGATAATCCAGGGTATCAGGATACAAAGGCGCAATGTGATCCTGTGCAATATGAGATTCCACTACCCTGTCGCTACCCTGCACCAGACATTCCAAAAGTTTTTGCGTCAGCCGCCAGGTACGGGAATCTTCCGGGCCCCGCACACAGGCATCTACAACTAATATAGTACGCACTTGATTACCCCATCAGCTCTATCTGCTCGCCGGAAGGACCTTTTACAAAAGCTATCCGTACCATTTTTTCCGTTTCCCGTCCATCTTCATCAAAAGATGACAGGACCAGATCTTTTGGTTCTGCATGAGGGGTAGCCCCTGCGGCAACCAGTTTACCATAGAGCTCATCTACGTTATCGCAGGAAAGAGCGATATGCTTGAAAAGACCGTCGGGAAGAACATCGCTTTCAAAGACTTCAAGAACGCTGTCCCCTAACTGCAGAAGACAGCTGCGGGCAGCCGTATGGGGATAGCCGGCTTTTCTGGCCCCTAGAACCGTCTGATAAAATGTCAGGGTTTCATCAAACTTCGTAGTATATAATGCAACATGTGCAATTCCGTTAATCATAGTACCACTATACCACAGAATACGTTACACTGAAGAAAAAGGAGCCCGTAAATGACCATTGAACCTATCACCTTTACCTTGAAAGACGGCCGCTCTGCCACCCTGCGCTGTGCAGATCCTGAAAACAGAGCTGATGCAGAAGGACTGCTGCACTACCTGCAGACCGTCACAGCCGAAACCCCATATCTTTTGCGGACTGCAGAAGAATGTCAGACCATGACGGTTGACGGCGAAGTGTCTTTCATCCGGTCAAATAATGATTCTCCTGACAGCCTGATGCTCGTATGTATCGTAGACGGTGAGATTGCCGGTAACTGCGATATCCGCTTTTCCGGCATGAAGCGCTGTCATCACCGGGGAAACATCGGTATTGCCATCTGTAGGGAATACTGGAATCTGGGCATAGGCACTGCCATGTTCCAGGCACTGGAAACCTTTGCCAGAAGCCGGCCGGATGCCCGTCAGATGGAACTTGCTTTTATTGAAGGAAACAGCCGGGCCCGGGGCTTATATGAAAAAATGGGATTCCGCATTACCGGCGTAAAACCGGATGCCATCGTGTATGAAGACGGCACCATGGTTGCTGAATACTCCATGATGAAGAAACTGTAATGTGTAGTACCCATCAATAATGAGACTTTGTTTACCAAAAGGTAAAAATTGTCTCATTCATAATAAAATAATCTTATACACCAGCTTTCAACGAGAGTATACTCATTTTCATGGAACTTAAGAAACAGAATAACATCGAACTATTTGAAACCATGCCTATTCCACAGGCAGTAGCTCAGCTGTCCATTCCCTCAATCATAGCCTGTCTTGTTCTGGTACTCTACAATCTGGTTGATACCTTCTTTGTTGGTGAACTGCATGACCCCATCCAGACTGCCGGCGTTACTTTTGCAGCTCCCGTTCTTCTTGCCTTTAATGCCATTACCAACCTGTTCGGAACCGGTACCTCAAGCAAAATGAGCCGTGCCTTAGGCGAAAAACAGTACGACACCGTACGCCGTACCAGTTCATTCGGATTTTACTGTGCCCTTGCCTGCAGTATTCTTTTTGCCCTTCTTGCAACCATCTTCAAAAATCCACTGATGAATCTGCTGGGTGTTACGGAAGAAACTCGTGAAGCTACCTCTGACTATCTGTTCTGGTGTGTAACCTGCGGTACCATTCCTGCCATCATGAACATTGTTGTGGGATTCATGATCCGCGCAGAAGGTCTTGCACTGCAGGCCAGCATCGGTACTGTTTCAGGCTGTCTTCTCAATATTATTCTTGACCCTATTTTCATTTTGCCTTGGGGATTGGGAATGGGAGCTGCCGGTGCCGGTCTTGCAACCTTTATAGGAAACAGCGTTGCCTGTCTCTATTTTGCAGTATTCCTCCTGAAAAAACGCGGTCAGACCTACGTAAGCGTCAACCCAAAACTGTTTTCTTTCCGGGGCGACATTGCAAAAGATGTCTGCGCTGTTGGTGTACCAGCCAGTATCCAGAATCTGCTGAACGTTACCGGCATGACCGTTCTCAATAACTTTGTTGCAGCCTACGATGCATCTGCTATTGCCGCCATGGGTATCAGCCACAAAATCAGCATGATTCCGTTGTACGTTTCCATGGGTATTACCCAGGGTGTTATGCCGCTCATCAGCTACAACTATGCAAGCCGCAACATCAAGCGCATGAAAAACGGTCTTGGATTCACCGCTGCCATTTCCATGGCTCTTATTATCTTCTTCTCTGGTCTTATGGCAATCTTTGCCCCATTCATCACCAGAGTGTTCCTCAACGAACCTTCAGTTGTTGCATACGGATCCGTTTTTCTCCGCTATATGGCCATCGGTATTCCGTTCCTCACTCTGGATTTCCTGGGTGTTGCTGTGTTCCAGGCCTGCGGTATGGGCTTTACCAGTCTGGTATTTGCCATCATGCGTAAAATCGTACTGGAAATTCCAGCCCTGTTTATCCTGAACATCATTTATCCGCTGTACGGACTGGCACTGGCCCAGGCCTGTGCTGAAGTCATTCTTTCAACAGCAGCTGTTATCGTACTTATCCGCCTGATCAGACGCCTGGAAAAAGAAGTTCTTTGATAGGACTCTCAGAAAAATAACGGTTGCAGCACTTTTATAAGGAGCAGCAGTAATACGATTATAACGGCGGGCCGGACAATTCTGGCCCCGTTTTTCAGCATCAGCCCTGCTCCCAGATACCCACCGATCATGTTACAGGCACCGGCTGCAAGCCCCAGTGGAATAAGTACCTGTCCATCAAGCAGAAATACCACCAGAGACGTAACACCGGTAGTCAGATTAATGATTTTTGTCTGTGCATTGGCACTTCTCATGTTCATATGAGCTGCTGCCGTAAAAGCAATAATCAGGAAGGTGCCGGTACCAGGCCCATAAAAACCGTCATATCCACCGATGAAAAAAGCTGCCAGACTCGCCACAATGTAGGTTCTGCGGGTAATGGCTGCGTTATCTTCTCCATCGCTGAATAATCTGCGGTTAAATACCACAATTGCAACAACCGGCAGAATAGCAGTCATCACATACAGTAACGCCTGTTCGTCAATGAGCAGGGAAAGACGTGCACCGATAAAGGAACCGAGTACTGCAAAAATTACAGAAGGAATGGCCAGTTTCCAGCTGGCATACCCGGAACGGCATAAACGCCAGGTTGCCACACTGGTTCCCATGGCAGATGAAAGTTTGTTTGTTCCAATGGCCAGATGAGCAGGAATACCGGCGAAAATATAGGCAGGAAGAGAAATAAGGCCGCCGCCACCACCAATAGCATCGATGAAGCCTGCAAGGAAAACCAGAGGGCACACAATAAGATACGTTGTCATACCTGTATTGTATCTTTTGGGTACTTCGCAATGCAATACGAAATCAGTATACTTTACTCATGATACGTAGAACCCTACTGGTACTTGCCACCTGTGCATTCATTGCACTGTCAGGTTTTACCCTGAACAGAGTCAGTACTGCAAAAGCAGCAAAAGAAGCAGCATTACACGCTGTTTCCGGTGCCTCAATTACTACTACCTCAGAATCAGTTATCACAATCACAGACACCGCATCGTCACCATCTCCCCTTTCCGAATAATCAGGAGGAATTATGAACCTGCGTAAATTCAACATGTATCTGTCCATGGTCATGATAGGACTTCTTATCCTGCATGGCGTGGCAGGAGCTTTCATGCTTTTTGAAGTACATACCATAGTACTGAAACCCCTTTCCTATACATTGCTTGCAGTTGTCCTGCTTCATGCACTTATTGGAATAATCCTGACAAAAGAAGCGTTCAAGTCAAAATCTCAGGGTGGCAAATGGTATGCCGGAGCAAATGCCGGCTACTGGGTAAAGCGTATAACAGGCATCATCATGCTGATCATGATCTGGTTCCATATGACAACCTGGACGTACACCATCAATGGCCATGTATACCTCAAGAACTTTACTCCACTCAGACTTACCGGACAGATTATCTTTTTTGCATCCATTTTTCTTCATCTGGCCGTAAGTATCCGCCCGTTTCTGGTAAAGAAAGGTGTTCTTAAATACAAGGAACGTACGGTGGATATGCTTTTGATTCTGTCAGTATTCCTGATTTTCTTTACTGCAGCCCTCATTGCCTGGTTTATCAGATGGAATTTCTAAAGGAAACAAACATGCAGCAGGTTATCATAATCGGATCAGGTCTTGCAGGTCTTTCTGCAGCACTTCATCTTGCAGAACAGAATGTTTCAAGTCTGTTGGTTTCCCCCATGATGTCAGAACGCAGTCAGTCGGTAATGGCAGAAGGCGGCATTAACGGGGCACTCAATACCATGGGGCAGGATGACAGTCCGGATCTTCATGCCCAGGAAACGTATAAGGCGGGCCGTTTTATCGCTGATGAACAGGCCATTAAAGAGATGACAGCCGCATCTCCAGTCCTTCTAAAAAAACTGCATGCCGCAGGTCTTTGCTTTGACCTGACCCCTTCCGGAGACATTGCACTCCGATCCTTTGGTGGCCAGAGTAAAAAACGGACCGCCCACGCAGCCTCCAACACCGGTAAACAGCTGATGCACACCCTTATCAGCATGGTCCGCCGATATGAAGAATCAGGTATGGTACAGCGCCTGACCGGATGGGAATTTGTCCGGCTGGTAAAACACGGGGATGCGGCAGGTGGCTGTATCCTTCAGGACTGCATTACCGGTACCACCAGAAAATATACTTCTCAGGCAGTAATCATTGCGTCAGGTGGTATGAACGGACTTTTTGGAAACGCCACCGGTTCTGTTATGAATAGCGGATCTGTTACTGCCAGTCTTTTTGCCGATGGTGTGGAACTTGCAAATGCTGAAATGGTGCAGTATCACCCTACTACCGTACGTCTTCATGCAAAGAATATGCTCATTACGGAAGCAGTTCGTGGTGAAGGCGGTCGTCTCTTTGCCGTAAAGACCCCTTCAGACGAGCCATACTTCTTTATGGAAGACCGTTATCCTGAGCAGAAGAATCTGGCACCCCGTGACGTTATTTCACGGGAAGAATGGAAACTGCAGCAGGAAGGCTATTCCATCTTTCTTGATATGCGACACATGGCTCCGGAACTTATTGCAACAAAACTTCCCGGTGTGGCAAAAGACTGCCGCGAATACCTGGGCATTGATGTTCAGACACAGTCTATCCCTATTGAACCGGGCATCCATTACTTTATGGGCGGCATCCGTGTAGACCGGGGTCACCACACCAACATTACGGGACTGTATGCGGCAGGAGAATGCTGCTGCCAGTATCACGGAGCAAACCGCCTTGGAGGAAACTCACTGCTGGGTGCCCTGTACGGCGGGAAACGTGCAGCTGACAGTGTCGTAGAAGATCTTGAAACGCTTGCCATACCGATATCTACAGAAACAGAGCCAGAACCTGTTGAAACTGCTATTCCAGAGTCTGTTCACGGCGAGAACCTGATGCAGCTGCAGCAGATTATGCGGAAGTCTATGGGTATCGCCCGCAATGCAGAAATACTTGAAGCAGGTCTTACTCAGCTGGAGAACCTCGAAAAAACCGTATCATCAGACATGATTCTTCTTGGGAAAGCGCTTATCCGCTGTGCCCAGGAACGCAAAGAATGCCGCGGTGCCCAATTCCGCCTTGATTTTCCCGGCGAACAGGAAAAGTTCCGTAAGACTACTGTAGCCCGTTACAGCAACGGAAACATTTCGGTTACCTTTGAATCTGGAGAATAATCTATGACCATCAACGTTATTGTAAAACGTCAGGATGCACCTGAAGCCGAATCATACACACAAACCTATACGTACCAGGGTGACGGAAACCTTTCTGTAGCAGATTTCCTCAGAACGACAGATGTAATCTGGGAATGCAGCTGCCTTGAAAAAAAATGCGGTGCCTGTGCCATGGTTATTAACGGAAAGCCCTGTCTTGCCTGCGGTGTATTCATGCGGGAAGCCGGCAAAAAGGGTACCATTACCATTGCACCTTTAAGTAAATTTCCCCTGATAAAAGACCTGCAGGTAGACCGGTCATCCATGTTTGAAATGCTTAAAAATACCCGAGTCTGGGTAGAACAAAAAGATACTGATACCAGTAAGCAGGATGCAGCAAGTCTTTTCAAGGCAGGTCAGTGTCTGCTCTGTGGCTGCTGTCTTGAAATCTGTCCGAACTTTCTTGCCGGTCTCCCTTTTGGAGGAGCAGCTTTCATGGCCAATGCCTATAAAGCCATAGGCCAGAGTCCAAAAGGAGAGCATCGAACTGCCTTAAAAAAAGAATATCTTGATCACTTTTATAAAGGCTGCAGTCAATCGCTTTCCTGTGCCTCTATCTGTCCGGCGGGAGTTCCGCTGGAAGAAATTCAGGCACGATTAAACCATCGCTGATAATACATCCAATATCAAACCTATTTTAAGACTGGAGATTAGTTATGAAACGTACTCTTATCCTTGGTCTGCTGGTGTCATTTGTTCTTTCTCCAAACCTGCTGCCGGCAGAAGAAACGTTCAAAGGTTACCATCAGGCTGAAACTGAACATTTTACCTTTATTTTTGATAAGGACAGCAAAGCTGAAGCAGAGCAGTTTGCCACCTATGCAGACACTGCCTGGCAGAAAATAGCGCATATATACGGTATGCCACAGGATAAAACAAAGGTATTCATGACCTCAAATACTGATGTGGTAAATGCCTTTGCCATGAGTGATACTTTTTATATGGGAATGTACACTAATCCCAATAATATCATCGATTTTGGATTCCGTACCAATTGGCATGAACTGTTTTTTACCCATGAACTGATTCACATAGCCAACATGAATTTTGAGAACCGTCGGTCAAAATCCTTTTCTTTTGCAGGTTCTCTTTTTCCCATGCTTGAATTACGTATTCCAACACTGGCTCTTGAAGGTCTTACCACCGTTCTTGAAACAGAACTGACTGCCGGTGGTCGTGGTCGCAGTCCTTACTTTGAAATGCAGTTCAAGGCAGCTGCTATGGAAAATAATCTGGTGACCTATGATCAGATTGGAAACGGAGCCACTCAACCTGCAGGCCAAGACTATGTATATGGCTATGTCATTACCCGAACAATTGCTGACATCTACGGAATACAGGCATTGGCTGATATTGAACGAAACCGTGAGTTGTTTGAAGATTGGGAAAGTGCCGTATATCGCGTAACCGGTTCAACACCCGAATACATCTGGAATGATGCAAAAAAAGCTCTTGATAAGAAATATGCAGCAGAACGGTTAATCCCCGAAGGAAAAGTGGTTACCCCCCACAGCATGCACACCAGTTACTACCCTAAAATGATAGTATTACATGACGGTTCCATTATTGCCTTACGGATTACAGAAGACGATCTTCCAGCTGCAGTTAGATATACACCGGAAACAGACACCGAAGAACTATTATTTACAGCAGGTTTCTCCAGCAACGATGGATTTACCGCCAGTAACACAGGAACTATCGTATTTACCAATACGACCACGTACGGACACAAAAAAACGGGTGCAACCGATACAACGCAACTGTATACATGGACTGAGGATACAGGTATTTTACCACTGACAAAAGGTTCAAGTCTTTTTCAACCAGCTTTGAGTAAAGATGGCAGCAGACTTGTTGCCATAGAATTACACAATGGCAGATACCGCATTGTAGAAATAGCTTT
This sequence comes from Treponemataceae bacterium, assembly GCA_045597345.1. Classification (GTDB taxonomy): domain Bacteria; phylum Spirochaetota; class Spirochaetia; order Treponematales; family Treponemataceae; genus Treponema_I. The sequence goes on along the minus strand of JAZLJW010000112.1, from coordinate 5,171 downwards.
GTCCACAGGAGAACGAAGTGTCATACTGGAATCAGATTCAAAAGATTACCTGCAGCCATCGTTATCTGATAACGGTAATTTTCTTGTCTGTCTGGAAGCAGATGATCACCATGCAGCTGTTGTAACCTGTACGATGCCTGATGGTATTGGAAAGAACATTCCCCAGCTTACCTTAAAGCGTATTTATAATAACGTTCCGGACACAGCTGAACCTACAGCTTTTGCCGACCCCGGATATCCTGCTTTTACCCGTGGAAAAATTACCTTTTCTTCAAATGAACGTGGCCGTCTTGAAATTTTTGAGTGTGATTATAATGGTTCACATCTCAGACCTGTCGTTGCAGATCCTATAGCAGCCCTCTCCTGTCAGGTTATTGATACAGCTGTGTATTACACCAGCTGGGCTTCAACCGGCTATGTTCTTAAAGTAAAACCTATCGAAAGCTGGGGACAAGTTCCAGATTTTGAAGGACCATCACTTCCTGGGCACATACTGACCTTTGGCAATCTTGTTGACGATTATCCGGATTTCATTCCATTTTCTGTTACCCGGTCCAATACTATCTCACGTCCGGAATACCTGCAGCAACGGGATTTCTCTTCAGAACCAGTAATATTCAGCCTGTCAGGAGAACGACGGTACGTTGATGTTCCCCATCTATTCCTACTTTGCCCTGAATGGACACTCATTCCCGATGGGAACAATAAGAATTACTTTGGTACTGGCATTTCCACTGTCGGAATCAATCATATAAAGCAGAATAATTCCCGCCTCAGCATATATACCGCTGATTTCAACTACATCTTCAAACTTAACCAGATTACCGGAAATCTCTTCTTCAGTACTCAAAAGGGATCTTCCACACTCATGGCGAATGCGTTTCGTTCTATTTCTACAACTAAAGATGTATATTCCATGACTGAATCTACAGGATTCTTTGGAAGCTACTCGCTGCCTCTGTACAGTGCATTCGATTATTTCTCAGACACTGATACGGCAATCATCACAGCAGTTTCCCTTGCAGCACAAAGATTCAGTAACACACCGTTTTCTATGAGTTCACCCATGCCCTTTGTATTCAGTTCTCAAATCGGTTTGGGTATTGATACTGCTAACCGGATTGCTATAGGTACCAGCGACTTGTATCTTTCAGGAAGTGCTACTGCTTCCTGGCTTTTGCAACCAAAGGTATCAGTAAACCAACTTGTCTACGAAGCTGAAACTGCAGTCAACCTTACTGTCGAGTCTTTGTGGTATGGAATTTCTGCAAGAGCACGTTGGTTCGATTTACCAGGAAATGCGACACTTCCCCAAAATATTACAACTTTAAATGTAAGCAATGTTTCATGTTTGTATCCAGGTAGAATTATCGCCGATTTCAATACCGGGTCGTATTTTGGTAATCTGCTGACGACCATGTATATTCAGAAAATGATTTCTTTTGGTAAAAATTCCAAAGGACTGGCTACACCGGTTCATAACAATCTGATGAACGGGAAAATTGACGACGAAACGTATTTGGGAAGTGAAATAGGGTTACTGCAAGGCAGATTAAAAGCAGTTATCGGTTTAGCAATTCCATTCTCAGCAATAAAGCAACATGATATTTCCGCTTTCTCTGCATATGCTTCAGTAAAAATAGACGGTTACAGGAATTCATTCCCCGATATTCTAAAAGCCTTAAGGTAAAAAAAAGGGACTGTCATTTCGACAGTCCCTTTTTTTTTATGTGATTTATGCCTTTTTGCGTTTAGAAATAATATCAGCAGTTACAGCACCAAGAAGTACGGCACCTTTTACTACTTTCTGAATATCAGTTGACCAACCAATCAATGACATACCGTTGTTCAGAATACCCATTACAAATGCACCTACTACAGCACCGATAATCGTACCAACACCACCGGCAGCAGCTGCACCACCAATGTAACAGGAAGCAATGGCATCAAGTTCGAAACCGTCACCAGCTTTAGGAGTAGCTGAACCGTTGCGTGCAGAAAGAACTATACCAGCGATTGAACTTAAGAATCCCATGTTCAGGTAAATCCAGAAGTACACGCGGCGGGTATTGATACCACTTAAGCGTGCTGCTTTTTCGTTACCACCAAGTGCGTAAATCTGACGACCAGGAACAGTATGACTGGTTACAAAGTGATATATACCAATCAGAATCAGCATGAGAACCAGCTGCAGTGGAATACCGTTACGGCGGCCCAGTTTCAGCAGGAAGAACCATACGATAAAGATAATTACTGCATTTTTAACAACTAACTGCCAGATAGGGTTAACTGCAAAATCATAAGAAAGCTTTTTCTTGTAATTTCTTACTTCTGAAAGAACAATCAATACAGAAGCAACAAGTGCAACGATTACACATACCAAATCAAGTGGTGCACCACCAACAGCAACTTTGATGTTAGGAAGGAAACCTACACCAATCAGGTTGTATGCATCAGGAGTAGGACCTTTTGTCTGAGCTTTAAGCAGAGTATAGGTAAGACCACGACCCATAAGCATGGTTGCCAGAGTTACTACGAATGGAGCAATGTACAGCTTACTGATGAAGAAACCAACAAATGCACCAGTTAAGGTACCAACAGCAATGGCAGCCAGATATCCAACGATAACCGGCGCATTAAAGTCTACAACAAGAATTGCAGCAGTAGCACCACAGAGAGCTACAACGGAACCTACACCAAGGTCAACGTTACCAGTCAGTACACAAAGAAGCATACCAACGGCAAGGATAACTACATAACCGTTCTGCATAATAAGGTTATTGATATTTGCAGGACGGGCATTACGACCACCAGTAGCAATGTAGAAAATCAGGAATATTGCAATAAGTGCAATAACCATACCGTACTGTTTCAAATCGATATTTACGGTTTTTTTCAAAGGTTTATTACTCATACTTCTCCACCTTTTTTAGTCTGCAACACCCATAGCCAGACCATCTGCAACTGCAGTGCCAGCATTATGAGCCATAATACATTTCATGATATTTACCTGTGTCATTTCTTCTTTCTTAAGTTCTCCGGCAATTTCACCTTCGTTGAGAACATAAGCCCGGTCACAGGTACCGATAATTTCCGGCATATCTGATGAAATAACGATTACTGCCTTACCACTGCGGGCAAGTTCGTTAATTACGCAGTAAATTTCGTACTTTGCACCAACATCAATACCACGAGTCGGTTCATCAAGAATCAGAACATCCGGCTGAGTCATCATCCATTTTGCAAGAACTACTTTCTGCTGGTTACCACCAGAAAGATTGCCTACCGTATGGTTAATTGAGGGAGCCTTAATGTTAATGCGCTTCTTATATTCTTCTGACTGAACGATTTCTTCATTTTCATTAACGACACCACGTTTGCTGAAGAAATTGCGTAATGCAGCCATAGTCATGTTGTGCTTTAAGTCATCAATCAGTACAAGACCGTAGTTCTTTCGGTCTTCCGAAGTATATGCCAGACGATGATCGGTTGCATCTTTAACAGTCTTCAGAGTAACTTGTTTTCCACGAAGCAGCAGTTCACCACTGATTTTCTGCCCCCAGCTTCGCCCGAAGATACTCATGGCAAGCTCAGTACGACCGGCACCCATAAGACCTGCAAGACCTACTACTTCACCTGCACGTACATTGAAATTAACGTTCTTGATGAAATGGCGGTTTGGATCGTCATTATGATAGACATTCCAATTCTTAACTTCCATGATAACATCCCCAACAGGGCAGTTTTCACGGGGTGGATAACGGTTTGACATTTCACGTCCAACCATACCTTTAATGATACGGTCTTCAGAGAAATCATCAACGCCCTTAGTCAGAGTTTCAATTGTTTTACCATCACGGATAACGGTAATCTTATCTGCAACCTGACTGATCTCATTTAATTTATGTGAAATCAAAATGCTGGTAATACCCTGATTTTTCAGTTCAGTAATTATCTGCAGCAAATGAGCACTTTCTTCATCATTCAAGGAAGCTGTCGGTTCATCAAGAATCAACAGATTTACTTTTTTAGACAGGGCTTTTGCAATTTCAATAAGCTGCTGTTTACCCATACCAAGGTTACCAACAGGCTGATTGACATCTTCTTTTTCAAGTCCTACCTTTTTAAGCATTTCACGGGCTTTCAGACGGGTTTCATCCCAGTTGATAACTTTTGGGGCCCGTAACTGTTCATTACCCATGAAAATATTCTCTGCAATCGAGAGATAGGGACTGAGAGCCAGTTCCTGATAGATAATTACAATACCTTTTTCTTCACTGTTTTTTACATTCTGAAATTTGCAAACTTCTCCGTTGTATACGATATCTCCTTGATAGGTACCAAACGGATAGTTACCGGAAAGAACGTTCATAAGGGTAGATTTACCTGCCCCATTTTCACCACATAATGCATGAATTTCGCCGCGTTCGACCTTAAGATTTACATCATCAAGAGCACGTACGCCTGGAAATTCCTTAGTAATGTGGTTCATTTCCAAAATTATATCAGACATTCTGTATAAACCCTTTTTTCTACATTTGAAAAAAAAAAGCAGTCTGCCAGTATCGCTGGCAGGCTGCTTTATTCAGTCAGCAATTACAGACCCAGCTGTTCAGCAGTGTAGTAACCACCATCAACGATGATTGATTTGAAGTTGTCCTTATCTACTGCAACTGGAGTACAGAGGTAAGAAGGAACCTTCAGTTTACCATTGAAGTACTGTTCACGGTCGTTGATTTCTGGAGTAGCACCTTTGAGTACAGCTTCAACCATGGTTACACATTTTGAAGCCAGAAGACGGGTGTCTTTATAGATAGACATGGTCTGGTAGCCAGAAATGATGTTTTTGGTAGCCATAAGTTCAGCATCCTGACCGGTGATGAGAGGCCAGTCAACGCCAACTTTGTAACCAGCACCTTCACATGCTGAACGAACACCATATGCGAAACCGTCGAATGCGGTACAAGCAATGTCGAGTTTTTCGTTAGCATAGAAACCAGCCAGGTAGTTTTCACACCACTGCTGAGCAGTTTCCTGAGACCAGCGGAGAATACAGGTTTTGTCGAAAGAAGTACGACCGGTCAGACAGCGGAGAACACCGTTGTCCAGGTACTGCTGCAGTACTTCCATAACACCATTGTACAGGAACAGAGCGTTGTTATCGTCTGGTG
>JAZLJW010000111.1:0-1030 GCA_045597345.1 Treponemataceae bacterium | reverse complement strand
ATCATCCAGTGACTGATAGGCATACTCAACATGAGCCACCTTTGCAATACGATCACCAATGACTTCCTTAAAATCGGCTTCAATATCTTTCCTGATAATAAAGATGATTTTGTTGAAACCTGCATTCAGCGCATCACGGATCGAATAATCAATAATGATCTCTCCGTGAGGCCCCAGTTTTGCCAGCTGCTTGATGCCGCCGCCAAACCGTGACCCGATACCCGCCGCCATGATTACCAGTGCTGTTTCTTTCATATCAATCTAACCCTCCGTATTGACCTGCTTATTTTACCTTAAATTGCTGCAAAATACAAGGCCAGGCGGAAACAGAGGCATTTATCAGTTACTGTTCAGAGGTCAGCCAGTCGTCAAGGTCAAATGCAGGTAAGCCGGATGGAGAAAAACACCGCTTTACGGCTAACATTTTTTTAATAAAAACGAATTTCGGTAAGCCGGGAAAGTCAAAATCACCGGATCTGGCTTACACCTGATGCTTTTTTTACCCAAAATGATAGCCGGGAGAACAAAAAAACCGGAATCCGGCTTACCGGCTGGATTTTTCTGTCAGCCGGGAGAGACAGGAATCATGATTTTGGCTTACCTCTGAACACTAACATTTATCACGATCCATTACGATCTTGTTTTTATGAGAAAGTCAACAAAAATTGCTGTCGTACTGGCAGCAGCAGCTCTTCTCGTAGCAGGATTCGCTTTCACCACCCTTGCAAAGGGCTGGGTAAAGGAAGCTGAAGGTCTTTACTACTACGAAGATGAGTATGGCATGAAGGTCTACAATGAGTGGAAGAAAGATGGAGCTAACTACTACTATCTTGGCGATGACGGTTACATGGTAACCGACTCAATTGTAGAGTATAACGACGAGAAGTACTGGGTAGGCGCTGACGGTGCAAAGGTTACCGAGAAATGGATCCAGGTTCCCGCTGATCAGGAAGACATCGACAACTACGACGTAGAATACAGATGGTTCTACTTCCAGAAGTCAAACGGTAAGGCTTACAAAGGCGTCAAG